>JAFYNA010000005.1 GCA_017549925.1 Clostridia bacterium
AGTACGCGGTTGTTTCCTACGGCGGCATGGAGGAGGTCTATTGCTGTGCACAGTACAACACTCCCGATACCGAGAGCCGTCTTACCGATGGCGTGCTGGCTGAGCGTGCTACCTTTGAGGATCCTGCGTGGGTTCGTTTTTCCCGCGGGGTTGCCCGCAGCATCATCTTTGACATCGGCGGCATCGCTTCCGTTAGCGAGTTTTGCATCCGTCTGCTGAAGGAGAAGGCTACCGCCGTCAGATTACCCAACAACGTGTCCTTTGACGTTTCCGAAAACGGCGTGGATTTTGAGACGGTGGCATTGCTGGACGATCTCCGTTCCGACAGAGAAGCCGAGGTGGTGATCGCCCGCGCCAAGCTGGAGCCTTCCGTACGGGCAAGATTTATCCGTGTGACCTTCTGCTGCCCCGTACACGTATATATCGATCAGATCGAGGCCATCGGCAAGAAGGATCTCACCGATGCCCGTGCCGTGGTGCCGGATCTTCCCGGAGACAGCATTTACCCCGGCAAGTACTGCGGCGCAGAGCAGCTGGGCGGTGCTAAGGACGTTCTGCTGGCATACTTCTGCCACGAGGAGCGCCCCCAGCTGGAGGTGGAGCATTTCCTGCCCTACGTGGGATATCTGAACAAGGAGGGCAAGGCCATCGACACCTTGTTCGACGGCTATCTCTTCCTGCCCTTCGTGGCGTTCCTTTACGACAGACATCAAAAACGCCCCTTGGATAAGAGCAAGTGGCAGTATTATATGGATCAGCAGTTCCTGGACGGCAAGAATTTGGACGCTCTGGAGCTGGCGGCCGAGCAGGTGCAGAAGGATCTGGGGCTTCCTCAGCTGAAGCTGAAGGTATTCTTCTCCATTCTGTATCCCGTGGTGGATCAGCATTCCTTCGGGGAGATCGGCGGCAAGAATTTGGATTTCGCCCTGCAGGCGGACCGCATCACTGCTTTGAAGTGGCTGGTGGACGAGCAGGAGCAGAGATTTAACGCCAAGGAGTACAAGCACTTGGAGCTGGCGGGCTATTATTGGTTCACCGAGGAGATCGATTATAATGATAAGCAGCTGCTGGAGCTGATCCGCGTCACCACCGACCACGTTCGCAGCAAGGGCATGATCACCACCTGGATCCCTTACTATCTGGCCTCCGGCTACAACGATTGGAGACGCTTGGGCTTTGACATGGCTTGCTACCAGCCCAACTACGCCTTCCGTCAGGACATTCCCGAGCAGAGATTGTTTGATGCGGCAGAGACCGCCAAGCTGTTGGGTATGTGCATCGAGTTGGAGGTAGGCGGAACCCAGCGTTGGAACGTGGGTCACACCCGCAACTACTACGCCGCAGGTGCTGTCACCGGCTATATGAAGGATGCCGCCCATATGTACTACCAGGAGGGTATGCCCGGCTCTTACTACCACGCTTACCATTCCCAGGATCCGGTGCTCAATTCCATGTATCACGATACCTACCGCTTTATCAAGGGCACTTACCCTGCGGATGGGTTTGACGAAGAAGAACAGGACGTGAAAGAATGAGTTATTCCGTCATCGCCCCGCTGTACGATCGCATCAACGGGGATCAATACGCCCCCTACGCCGCCTTCCTGAAGGAGGTCTTCTCCCGCATTTCCCGCATTCCCGTGAAAGAGGTGCTGGATCTGGGGTGCGGCACGGGGAGCATCGCCGCTTTGCTGGCTGACGACTACGACATGGTGGCGCTGGACGTGTCTCCCGATATGCTTTCCATCGCCATGGAAAAGAACGCGGGGAAGAACACCCTGCTGCTCTGCCAGGATATGCGGAATTTTGAGCTGTACGGCACCGTGCAGGGGGTATATTCCTCCTTCGACTGCCTGAACTATTTGAAAACGGAGGATCTGGGCAAGGTCTTCTCCCTGGTGCACAACTATTTGGAGCCGGGCGGTGTGTTCGTGTTTGACGTGAATACCCGTTACCGCTTGGAGCAGGTGTACGGCGAGAACGCCTTTACCTACGAATACGAGGAAGGGCTTCTTCTGTGGCGCAACGAGCAGGGAGAGGATTGCTGTCACTTTATTCTGGATTGGTTTGAGCTTCAGGAGGACGGCTCTTACGAGCGTCTTTCCGAGACCCAGACGGAATATATCCACGATGGAGACACCTTGATCCGCTTGGCGGATGAAAACGGCTTTGAGGTGGCAGAGGTGCTTTCCTCCGCCGATCTTCAGCAGCACGGGCAGGGGGAAAAGGCCTTCTACGTGCTGATCCGAAAATGAAAAAGCAGGAAACCGTTTGCGGCTACCCCGTGATCCGCTGTGACCGCAAGACCGTGGGCATCCGTGTGAAGCCCGGTGGGGAGGTGGAGATCCGTATGCCCCGCAGATTGCCCCTTGCATATGGGGAACAGTTTGTGCGGGAGAAGGAAGGCTGGATCCAAAAGGCCGTCGCCTCCAGCCCGCCTGCAAGGAAAGAGCTGTCTCCCGAGGAGCAAAAGCGTTTGCGGGAGCTGGCAAGGTCGCTTCTGCCCCCCATGGTGGAATCTTGGGCGGCTCGCCTGGGGGTTGCACCCCAAGGGTTGCGCATCACCTCCGCAAAGACCCGTTACGGATCTTGCTCCGCCAAGGGAAATCTGTGCTTTTCCCTGTATTTGATGCGCTCCCCCTATGAAGCGGTGGAATACGTGGTGGTGCATGAGCTGTGCCACTTGAAGGAGCTGAACCACAGCAAGGCCTTTTGGGCGTTGGTGGCTCACTGCCTGCCCGATTATCAAGAGAGAAAGAGGAAGCTGATATGAAAAAACCTTACGAACGTTTGATGGAATACTGCCGTGTGAACACCATGTCCGACGAGAACGCGGAGAAATCTCCCACCACCAAGGTGCAGTTCGATCTGGCCAACCTTCTGTATAAGGAGCTGGAGGAGCTGGGGGTTTCCGATCTGTATCTGGACGAGACCTGCGTGCTGTACGGCGCCATTCCCGCCACTCCCGGGCAGGAGACCGCTCCCGCCATCGGCTTGATCGCCCATTTGGACACTGCACCTGATTTTTCCGGGGTGGAGGTAAAGCCCATCGTGCATGAAAATTACGACGGGGAGGACATTAAGCTGCCTCTTTGCGACAGAGTGATCCGTGTCTCCGACTTCCCGCATTTGAAGGAAATGAAGGGCAAAACGGTAATCACCGCCTCGGGAGATACCCTTTTGGGCTCCGACGATAAGGCGGGTATTGCGGAGATCGTCTGCCTTTGCGAACGGCTTTTGGCCGGCAATATCCCCCACGGAAAGGTCTGCATCGCCTTCACTCCCGACGAGGAGGTAGGCTTGGGCACCTCTAACTTCGATATCGCTCGTTTTGGCGCGGATTTTGCCTATACCATGGATGGCGGACGCGCAGGGGAAGTGGTGTACGAGAACTTCAACGCGGCCTCCGCCGTGTTCACCGTGGAGGGCGTGAACGTGCATCCCGGCTCTGCCAAGAATATTATGGTCAACGCCTCTCTGGTGGCCATGGAGATCAACTCCATGCTTCCCGCAGGGGAGATCCCCGCCTGCACGGAGGGCTACGAGGGCTTTTACCATCTTATTGATATGGAAGGCTCTGTGGACAAAGCAAGAATTGCTTATATCATCCGTGACCACGACGGTGTCAAGCTGGATCACCGTGTGGACACCTTAAAGCATATCGAGAAGCTGATGAAGGAGAAGTACGGCGACTCCGCCGTGACCTTGAAGATCCGCATGGGCTACCGTAACATGGTGGAGAAGGTCTCGGAGCGTATGGAGATCGTGGAGGCGGCATTCCGCGCTGTGAA
>JAFYNA010000050.1 GCA_017549925.1 Clostridia bacterium
CCCCAAGCGGCAAGCTTGCGTCTGGCAATCTCCAGGTCCACCTCTCTGGGAACGGCGATGACGTTGGAGGTCTTGGGCTGATCCTTGGTGCGGATGAGGTAAAGCACGCTCATAGCCTGCACCGCGAAGGACATATCCATGATCTCTGCGGGGTGTCCGTCGCCTGCGCCCAAGTTCACCAATCTGCCCTCTGCCAGCACGTAAACCTTCTTGCCGTCGGGCAACTCGTAGCCGGTAATGTTCTGTCTTGCCTCCCAGGAGCGTACTGCGTATTCCCGCAAGGCCTGCATATCTACCTCTACGTCGAAGTGGCCTGCGTTGGAGAGGATCGCGCCGTCCTTCAGCAGGGGGAAATGCTCCGTGGTAATGATCTCCATGTCGCCGGTAACGGTGACGAAGAAGTCGCCCTTGGGGCAGGCTTCCTTCATGGGCATTACGGTAAAGCCGTCCATGACAGCCTCCATCGCCTTGATGGGGTCCACCTCCGTCACGATGACGGAAGCACCCAAGCCCTTGGCGCGCATTGCCACGCCCTTACCGCACCAGCCGTAGCCTGCCACCACAACGGTTTGGCCTGCCACGATCAGGTTGGTGGTACGGTTGATACCGTCCCACACGGACTGTCCCGTGCCGTAACGGTTGTCAAACAGATGCTTGCAATCCGCATCGTTGACCATGACCATGGGGAACTTCAGTTCTCCGTCACGCTCCATGGCATGGAGGCGGAGGATGCCCGTGGTGGTCTCCTCACAGCCGCCGATCACGCCGGGAAGCAGGTGGCGGTACTCGGTATGGATCAGATGCACCAGATCACCGCCGTCGTCGATGATGATCTGGGGTGCGGCCTGGATCACGTAGGAAATATGACGGTGATAGGTCTCCATGGTGCAACCGTGCTCCGCATAAACGTGGAGGCCGTCCTTCACCAAGGCGGCGGCAACGTCGTCCTGGGTGGAGAGAGGGTTACTGCCGGTGATATACATCTCCGCACCGCCTGCGGCAAGCACGCGGCAGAGATAGGCCGTCTTTGCCTCCAAATGCACGGAAAGGGCTACCCGCAAGCCGGCCAAGGGCTTGGTTTGGATCATTTCCTCTTCCAAGGCACGCAACAAGGGCATATGCTCTTTTACCCAAAGGATCTTTTTCTCACCGCTCTCCCAAAGGGAGGGATCTTTGATCTCGTACTGTTTCATGGTTTTCTCTTCCTTTCACCAATCTCTTGCGATCCGCGCCACGTTGGCGTAGACCTCTTCTTCGTCGATGAGGGTCATCTTGCCCTGCTCCATCACGATCTCGCCGTCGATAAGCACCGTTTCTACCTCGGTGCCGTTGGCGGAATAGCACAAGGCGTTTGCCATATCGTGCATAGGATACAGCCAAGGACGATGGAGATCAAGAATGGCAATATCTGCTCTCCAGCCTACCTGCAAGTCGCCTACCTTCTCCAAGGACAGCGCTTTTGCGCCGTTCAAGGTTGCCATCTGCAACACGCTCTTGGCACTGACCACGTCGCCCTGCTTGTTCACGCCCTTGGGCAGTAAGCAGGCAAAGTTCATCTCGGAGAACATATTCAAGGTGTTGTTGGAGCCTGCGCCGTCGGTGCCCAAGCACACGTTCACCCCTGCATCCAGCATCTGCTTCACGGGGGCGATGCCGTTGGCGAGCTTCAGATTGCTCTTGGGGTTGTGGGCAACGGAAACGCCTTTTTCCGCCAACAGCATAATGTCCACCTCGGAAAGATGCACGCAATGGGCGGCGAGGGTCTTGCGATCGAAGAGCCCCAATTTAGCTAAATATTCCACGGGAGAACAGCCGTGCTGTGCGTAGCAATCGGCAATCTCCTTCTCGGACTCGGAAAGGTGGGTGTTGATGAGCATCCCCGTCTCATCGGAAACCTGCATCACACGCTCCAGGAAGGGGGTATCGCAGGTATAAATGGCGTGGGGTGCCAGCATATGGGTCACCATGGGGTCGTGCTTCCACTTCTCCCACTCGCCCAAAGCCTCGGCGATGCGGCGTTCTCCGCCCTCGGAGCCGGTAAGACCTCTGCTCACCACGGCACGCATACCCGCCTTGCGGGATGCCTCAGCCGCCATCCCTGCGATGGGATACATATCGCAGAAGGTGGTGGTACCGCTTTTGATCATCTCGATACAGCCCAGCAGAGTGCCCCAATAAGCATCCTCCACGGACATAGCGTCCTCCTTGGGAAGCACGCGGTCAAAAAGCCACTCGGTAAACGCCACGTCATCGGCGTAGTTGCGGAACAGGGACATATATACGTGGGTGTGAGCGTTCACCAAGCCGGGAATACACAGCTTGCCCTCGCCGTCGATCACCTTATCTGCCACAAAGCCCTCGGGCGCACCGGTCATGGAAAGGATCGCGCCGTCTTGAACAGCGATCTCAGCCTCCACGATCTGTCCGCCGGACAAGGCCTTGGTATTTTTGATCAGAATGTTTTCCTTCATCGTTTCAACACTCCTCCTATTTTACTACTTGGCATATTATACCATAGTTTGTATGGAATTGCAACTGATTTTTCCGCGCAAGAGCGAAAAAAGCGGGAGACTTTTTCTCAGTCCCCCGTTCTGTTTTATCAATTCGATGCTTTGAAATTGTGAATGGGCTTGATGCGGGAGATCACCTCTGCGGTGTCACCGATGTGATGCAAGATCTCCTCCATGCTTTTGTAAGCCATGGGGGACTCGTCCAGAGTGTTCTCGTTGACGCAGGTAGTGTAGATCCCCGCCATCTCCTTGCGGTACTCCTCCATGGTCAGCTTCTCAAAGGCCTTGGCACGGGACATCAACCGTCCCGCCCCGTGGGGCGCGGAAAGGTTCCACTCGGGATTGCCCTTGCCGATACAAAGCAGGCTTCCGTCCCGCATATTGATAGGGATCAGCAATTTCTCCCCGGCTTTTGCGGAGACTGCACCTTTGCGGAGAATTCCCTCCTCGATGGCAATGTAGTTATGCACCGTATGGAAGGCTTCGGTGGTCTCAAGCCCCAGCTTAGCAAGGAGGATCTCTCCCATTTTTTCCCGATTTCGCTTGGCGAACTGCTGGCAGATGCGTACGTCGTGGAGGTAGTCCTCCATATACTCCCCGTAGAGGTAACACAGGTCGCGAGGCAGAGTGGGTTCTTTGGCCTTGTAGTTCTTTTCCAGCTCCTTCAAGGCCTTTTGGATCTCCGACCGCCTGCCCTGCTCCTTGTAGGTACGGATCAGATCTTCTCTCCCGCGGAAAAGATCTTCTTTTCCCGCATTCAGGTCGGATGCAAGATCCTGGTAGTAATTGGCCACCTGGGTGCCCAGATTTCGGCTTCCGGAATGGATCACCAAGTACATTTCTCCGTCCTCGCTTTTATCCGCCTCGATGAAATGATTGCCGCCGCCCAAGGTGCCAAGGCTTCTTTCCAAGCGCTTGGAATCCTTCAGATGACGGTAACATTTCAGCTCCGTCAGGTCAAAACGCTCCTGCCTGCCCTCCCACACGGAAAAGCCGCTGGGGATGCTGTGTGCCGCCTCATCCAGCAAAGCAAGGTCTAAAGCCACCTTTCCCAAAGCCATGGTATACATCCCGCATCCGATGTCCACACCCACCATGGCGGGGACGATCTTATCCGCAATGGTCATGGTGGTGCCGATGGTACACCCCTTCCCTGCGTGGACGTCGGGCATGATACGAATACAGGAGCCTGCAAAGACTTCCATGTCACACAAAGTTTTGATCTGCTCCATTGCCCCCTCTTCCATGGTATCGGTGTAGCAGAGGGCGGTGTTATGCGTTCCTTTTATCTCGATCATATAGAGTTCCTTTCTTTAAGTGGTGCCGCTTCTGAACAAATCCGTCAGTTGGGTCAGCATATCGCCGCCGCTGACCTGAATGTTGCCCACGTTTTCGCAGATCCGCTCTAGATATTCCAGCTCCTTCAGCTTGTACAGAGTGGGATTCTCCTCCATCAACTTGGCGGTATTCAGCAGAGAACGGGTAGAGGCTACCTCCTCGCGGCGGGTGATCACGTTGGCTTGCGCCCGCTTTTCCGCCGCAAGGACAGTGTTCATGATCTCTCGGATCTCTCCGGGAAGGATGATGTCCTTCACGCCTGCTTCGGCGATCTCCACGAACAACTCGTCCCGCTTTGCGGCAAGCTTTTCCAGCACGTAACGGGAGATTTCCTCTTTGTTTTCCAGAATCTCGTCCAAACGGTAGCTGCCCACGTATTCCCGCAATGCCAGCTGTACCGCTACGTACAATTGGGAGATGTGGTCGTCCACCAAAGTCAATGCCTTTTCGGGATCCGTAACACGGAAGTTGCAGACGAAGGTGATCCGCAAGGTCACCTTGTCCTTGGTGAGCAGCTCTTGACCGGAAACCGTCATGGCAGTCAAGCGGATATCTGCTTTTTTCACCGCTACGGAAACGTCGGTGTTCCAAAAGTAGTAGACACCCGCATCCAACAGTTTTGTGGGCTTACAATTCAAGAACAGCACCGCCTTTTGGTGGGGTGCAACCTCCACCTTGGTGTAAAGCTCCTCAGGCATTTTGGCAAACAGATGACCGGGCAGAGCGGAATCTACCTCGGGGGAATCCAGATCCACCCTGCGAAACTCGTGGGTCTTGCCCGCCTTCCAAAAGGCGTATTTTCCGGTGGTCAGAGCGTGCCTGAAAATACCGTCTGCGTAGTGCAAAACCAGCTGTTTGTCCTCCACCTCCACAGAGACGGTCTCGCGGGAGATGGCAGGATCCGCCAACAGCACCTCCAAGGGACAGTGGTCGCTTTCCAAAGGGGCATCCAAGGAAACGGCTTCGATGGCCTTGCCGCCCCATGTGCGGTACTTTCCTGCGCCCAAAAGCTTGATAAATTGCCCGTTTTTAAAAAGCAAGCCCTTCATATTTTCATTGATGATGATTTTCATAAGTACAGTCTCCTCTCAATATCTATTTTTTGCAGCCGAAAACCTCGGCATACAGCTTCCAGCCAACGTAATCACGGTAGCGTGTCTTGCAGTATTTTTGGGTACGGCGATCGTACCAACGGTAGTATTCCGCCCAAAAACTGAGCATTCTGTCGTAGCCTTTGTGGAAGGTGGTGTAGTTCAAGCGGCAGAAAGCTTGATAATCCCTGTTATCCCGCTCCTGTAAGGCCGTGTAGATCACCTCCAAGATCTCCGCCACGTACTCCTGGCTCAACTGGACGACAAAGGGTATTACCCACTCCGGAGGCTCTGTTACCAGCAAAGCCTCCAGATGCCGCTGACGTGCGTAGCCGTCGCAACTGCGGCTGAGGATGCAGTGATAGATGAGCCTTTGGGTGTCTGTCAGCGTTTTCTCTGCTTGTGCCGCCATACTCATAGGTTCTATACGGTAAGGGATCTCCACCCTTTCCCCGGACGGCAATGTCCAGCAGGTTACGACGTCGGCAAGCCATTGCTTGTACGCAGAAGGGCTTCGCCATGAAAATACAGGTGCAGGCAACTGCTCTGCCACGGTGATTACATCCTCGCGATATTCGGCAGGAAATGCCTTGCAAAGCCGTTCCGTTAATATTTTTTTGTAGCGTCTTGAAGCAAATAGCATACGCTTTCCTCCTCGTCTTGTTGCGGGCGCTTCCGTGAAAGGATCGCGGCGGAGAAATTCAGCATTCTTCTCTATGCAAGAATGCGGTATCCTCTCCCCGGCAAGGCGATCCTTTCACTGCAAAGGCGGCGTCTCTCCCCCAAACTTGCCGCCTTTGCGGGAGCACCCATGGTTGTTCAAAAAACGTTCTCGCACGCTTTCGCGTACCGTTTTTGCTCCGAAGAGCGCTTTCCCAAACCATAGGAGTATGCATTTTTGAGTGCATACCGCAGGAATCGAACCTGCTTTTTGCAAGAGAGGACTTTGGAATACGTTCGGAGAAAGCCTTCGCCGCACCTCGGCGTATGGAAAAACGCCGTTCCCCCTGTCTTGCAAGCATATTTTACCATGGTTTTCCTGCAAAAACACGGAAAAAAAGCTGCGAACTCTCAAATGAGTCCGCAGTTTTTCTGCATGATCAATTTTTTTCGGATGAGATCCACCATGGGTGCAGGCTCCAAAACCTTCACCATGGGGCCGAAGGAAAGGATACGGATCGCCATTTCCATATCGTCCTCTTGGTCGCACCAGATGCGCAAAAGATACTTCCGCGCCCCGATCTTCTCCGCCTGCTTTTTGAAATGGGCGAAGTGGAACATTACCCGCTCCATGGCGTTGCGACGGTCATCGATCTCCAGCACCACAACGCATTGGGCGGCGGGTCCTCTGCCCCGTCGGTTCTCCCACTTGCCTTCGTGGAGTCTGCATTCGGTAAGCTTGGCAAGGTTCAAGGTAGTGACAAATCGGTTCCCGCGGGTCAACAGTCGGAATTTATCGTCTTTTTCGGAATATTCCAGCTTGTAAGGCATGCACACCCCGCAAACGTCGTTGCCTTTTCTTCCCTTCATACGGATAAACAAGGGCTTTCCGTTTTTCACCGCCTCCAGAGCGGTACGGAAATGGCGACGGTAGGTCTCGTCCTCATAAGGGTCACCGTCGCCGTAGCGGTCAAACACACGGTAATCTGCAGGGGTGAACAGCGGCTCCACCTCTTCCAAGCCCTCTGTGGGAAACGCAAACAAGCGGATACGGGGATCCAAAGAAACGGCCTTCAGCCACCGCTTTTCCAAAAGAGTCATGGGCATGGTGGGCGCACGGCGGATGGGTGTGGTGAGATCCTCCTTCATCAACTGCCACTCCCCCTGCTTTAAGGCAGGGAGGATGGTGGCGGCACTTTCTTCAAAGGCGTACTTCCGCACAATGGCCTGAAGCTCCTTTTCCGTGGGGGTGCCCTTCAGCAAGGCTTCCAAAATTTTCCCCACGGTGATGTAATACGCGGAAAAATATTCACGGAAGATCATACCGATTCACCTCCCAAGCCATATAGAGCATACATTGCCCGCAGATCCTCCAGGAACTGCTCCTTCACCCGAGGGTTGGAGCATTCAAAGGATACGATGCGGCATAAGAAGGTGCGGATCCAAGGGCGCAATTCTCCCGCATCCTGCACCGTGGCAGAAAAGCGGTACAATCCGGGAGCAAGGCACTCCACCTGCCCCGTCCGTTTCTCCCGCTCCAAGCGGTCTACGATGTACCCCTCGTTTTGCCCCACCTTTACGGTAAAGGAGACCTGCTCCGTTTTGCCTCCGCGGTCCTTGATGAACACACCCCAAAGGGAGGGCGCCAAGGCATCCAGCCTTGCTCGTAATTCCCCGAACCGAGGAGTGGGTTCCTCTATTTTCACCCCGGAAAGGTAATCCAAGCGGAAGCCACGGATACGGTTCTGCTCGGGAGAATATGCCATCAGATATTGTCTGCCGCTTTGCACGCTGAGATAGATCCGCAAGGGAACCACCCGAAACTGCCCCGGCTCTCCCGTGCGCCGCGCCACGTTGGTGACGGTGACGGAGGACTGTTTTCTCATGGCGTCGAACAACTGCGCCATGATGTCGCTTTCCAGGGTGCCGGTGATGTAGTGATGCTTGAAGCGGAAGGGGCTATCCCTCTCCTCCGTACGATCCAACAGAAAAGAGCCGACCACGCCGCAGGGGCTTATCTCGGAAAAAAGATCCAACACGTCCCGTGAGGGAAGATCGGTCTTATCCTCTGCCCGACGGTAGAGGATCCGCCGTCCCTGCTTTTCCATAGTGAGAATGCCCTCTGCCACGTATTCCTTCAGCTTCTTACGCAGGGTGGATTCGTCCAGCACCATGGGGGAATTGAAGGAAGACAGGTAATCCCGCTCCATGACCTCCAGCAGGTCTCCCACAGAAAGGGCAATCGAAGGATCATGAAGAATATCCAGCAGGATGAAATGTAAGGTGATATCCCCGTCGGTAAAGCTCTTCGCCTTCCATGCCTTATACAGGGGATTGTGATCCATTCTGCGGCTATCGATGGAAAGAAACATATTCTTCCCCTCGGGAGTGCGAACGAAGCTCATGTAGTCCCCCAACCAGCTTTCCATGCGGCGGCGCTCGTCGTCGTAGGAACGGGGGCTTTTGGCGGCGTACTGCTCTCTGTGCTTGAAGCCGTAGACGTAGAACTCCCGCATATAGGCGCGGATACGCCCGAAGTTTTTGATCAGTTCACGGTATGCGGACATATACGGCTTCTCCTTTCGCAAATTACTTCAAGTAAGCGGTTTCAAATCTCTGGGGAATCTCCCGCAGAGTGTATACTTCGTCGGTGTGTCCCAAGGCTACGGAGCATACCGGCTCCATTCCCGCGGGAATGGGAAGCTGCTCCAGCAATGCGGGGCAGTTGTTCAAGGTGCGCACCGCGCCCCAGATATGGCAAGCTCCCACGCCCAGCTCGCAAGCCGCAAGTGCCATGTTCTGAGCAATGATGGCGGCGTTGGAGTAATTCACGTTGCTGTATTCCCCGCCGTCTACCACAGAGGAGATCAGCACCACCGTGGGTGCGCCGTAGAAGGGATGGGCATCCTCCTTGCCCATTTCCATGCCTGCCTGCTTTTCCCACGCAGCCAAGAAGGCGGGATTGGTGATCACCGTAAGATGCAGGGTGTCGTAACGCCGTCTTCCAATGGGAGCGGCATAAGCCGCCTTTAAGATCTCCGAAAGCTCTGCTTCGGTAATAGACTCTCCCGTGTAGGAGCGTACCGTCTTGCGGCTATATAAGGTCTGAAAAAAATCCATAAAATACCTCCGCTTTTTATACTGTAAACTCGCTGTACCCGCCGTCCTGATAACGGTAATCCACGGCGCAGACCTTGTAGGTAGCGTTTTCCGCGGGGGCGTCGTCGGTGAAGGTAAAGGAAAGCTGAGGCTTATCGTACGCCTTGGTAAGATTGATCAACGTCAACAGCTCGCCGTTCTTGTAGATGCGGAAGCCCATAGCCCCCTTGTTCTCGTTGGGAAGGGTGCCGCTGATGGAAACGCCCTCTTCCCCTACCTCGTAGGTCACTGTGGGGGATGCCAAATCATAGGTGGGGAGCTTGCCGGTCTCGTAGTAATACTTATATGCCTCGTGGTGACCGGTCTTGCCCATGTCGGGGTGCTGGTGATGGGAGTAGGCAAAGGTGATGTGAGCTTCTACGTGCTGGGAAGCGATCTCCATCTGCTTTACAAAGCGATCCAAGGACGCAGTTCCCCAGGATTCCTGAGAGAAATCCTCGTTGTTCGCCCAGAAGCGCAGGCCTTTCTTGGTGTCCACCGCCTCTTTGATGGCTTTGAAATATCCGTCCAACTGATCCACGGTGATGAACCCTGCGCCGACGGAATCCTGGCAACAAAAGATGTCCCCCTCGCGGAAATGGGTCATGGCGAAGATGTTTGCCCACTGTCGCCCGGTGACCTCCGGCTCTGTGCCGTAGGCGGAAAGGAAGGGGGAAAGCATCATGGGCATCTCGGCGTCGATCTCCGTGAGTCCGTCGCAGAAGCCGTTGAGCAGGTATGCGCCGTTTTCCATCATTTCCTGAGTTGCCGCGGTGTTGTACATTTCGAAAACGAAATACCAGCCGTAGAAGGCGTTGGGGTACTGCTTCTTGTAGGTATCATAGATCTGCCTTGCGCCCTTGATCCCCAGCTCTGCCTGGGCGGTAAGCCAAGCCTTGTCGGAAACGGCCTTTTCCCACCACTCGTCGTTGTTGTTAAGGCCTACGAACACCTTAACGCCCACCGCTTCGGCGGCCTCCAGGATGTTGCCCAAAAGGTTCTCGCCGCTGTCGTTATAAGCGGAGGACTTGTCCGCAGACTCGAAGGAGGAGCGGTAATAAATGTTGGTAACACCCTCGCTTGTGTTCTCAAAGGACCACTGCAAAACCAAAATGTCGATGCCGATATCGTACATGGTCTGCAAATGAGACTTCATTTTCTCTGCAGAATAGCCCTTGAACGCGCCGGGCTGCATAAAGTTACCGCACAAAACGGGGTATATCTTTCCGCCGCCTGCTTTCTCCATTGTTTTATATTCCATAAGAAACCTCCTAAGAGTTGTTGAAAACAGTATATCACAAAGAATCGGAAATTGCAACACCCACCTTATGGATGAAAAAATGCCCCGCACAAGGCGGGGCAAAATATTTTTTTTTGTACTGCTCCAATTCTTCCAAGATAGAAACAAAGCGGGGATCCTGACGGATACAATCGTATCGCGGGTTTTGGAGCTTGTCCAGCATATAGTAGCTTTAATATAGCACATATTTCAGAAAAAACAATTATCAATTCGTTGTTAAAAAGATAAAGCGGTACTTTACCTCAAGAAGAAGTAAAATACCGCTTTGTCATTATTCTGCTAAAATGCTGATCTCGTCGATGAAGATCCAGCTCTGGTTAGTAGCCACCGCGACCTTCACGTATCTTGCGGAAGCATCCTCCGGCAGGGTCACATTGCGTACCACCACGTTCAAGCTACCCGAGCCTGCATCCACGGCAAAGGTCTTACTGCATACCTGGGTGAAATTCTCGCCATCGTCGGAAACATAGATGGTGACCTGATTAGGTGCGTAGATGGCCGCGCTTCCGCCGCCCAAGGTGTTCAAACGGACAGCGTAAATGCCATTCACCGTCTCGCCCAGATCAAACACGAACTCCGGTTTGCCAAGGAACCCGGACCAAGCGGCATCGCCGTAGGTGGGCTCGCCCAGCTTACCGTCGGTAAAGGCGTTGCCCTTCTCATCGGGGTAGTTCGCCTCGGGCTGCTTCAGCAGGGTGTAGCTCTTTCCCTCGGCAACGTTCACGCCACCTCTGGGGGTGAAGGATACAGAGAGCTTCGCCGCAGGACCTTGGTTGCCGTAATAGTCCAAGCCGCAGATCTCATATTCAGCCTTGCCGCCTTCTACGGAATCGTAATCTGCGAAGGAGAAGGTTATATTAGCCTTGCCGTACTCCGCGCTGAGGTCAATGGTCTGCATCTCTTCCCCGTTCTTAAAGATGCGCAATCCTTGCACGGTTTTATCGGAATTCTGGAGGGTACCGCTAATGGTAACCGCGCCGCCCGCTTCATCCACCTCGTAGGTCACCTCGGGAGCGGTGAGGGTGGTTTCGGGGAGCTTGCCCGTCTCGTAATAGGTCTTGTATGCCAGATGATAGCCCGTCTTGCCCATGTCGGGATGCTGGTAATGGGAGTAAGCAAAGGTAATGTGCGCCTCAACGTAGGGATGGGAGATCTCCATCTGCCTTACAAAGCGATCCAAGGGAGCCGTGCCCCATACCGCTTGGTTAAAGTCCTCGTTGTTTGCCCAGAAGTGCAAGCCTTCCTTGGTATCCACAGCCTCCTTGATGGCTTTGTAATAGCCGTCCAGCTGATCGATGGTGATATGTCCCGCGCCAACGGAATCCTGGCAACAGAAAATGTCCCCTTCGATGAAGTTGGTCATAGAGAATACGGTCTTCCACATCTCACCGGTCTTCTCGGCATTGGGGCCGGAGGAGGAAATAAAGGGGGAAAGCATCATAGGCATGGAATCATCCAGCTCGGTCAGCTCATCGCGGAATCCGTTGAGCAGGTAAGCGGCGTTTTCCAGCATGGCTTGAGTAGCGTTCATGTTGTAGAATTCAAACACGAAATACCAGCCGTAGAATGCGTTGGGGTACAGTTCCTTGTAGGTGTTATAGATCTGCTTGGCACCCTCTACACCGATCTCCGCCTGGGTGGTGAGCCATGCCTTATCATTAACACCCTTCTGCCACCATTCGTCGTTGTTGTTCAGACCCACGAACACCTTCACGCCAACCTCCTCGGCGGCTTTTAAGATGTTGCCCAAAAGATTCTTGCCGCTTTCGTCAAAGGAGGAAGCCTTCTTGGAATCGTCAAAGGAGGATTCGTAGTAAGCGGTGGTGACTTCCCCGCCCACGTTCTCAAAAGACCATTGCAGAATGAGAATATCGATACCCACGTCGTACATGGTCTGGAGATGGGATCTCAGCTTGTCCGCAGAATAGCCCTTGAAGGCACCGGGCTGCATAAAGTTCCCGCACAAGGTGGGGTAATCCGTAGGACGAACAATGGGCTGATTCCCTTCGTCTTCGCTTTCTTCGGAGGAGGTTTCGCTGCTTGCTTCACTGCTCGCTTCCGCGGAAACGTCCGCTTCTACGGAAGAAGTGTCCACGGGAGTGGTTGCGCACGCCCCCAGCACCAGCACTAACACCAAAAGCAACGGGATCAAACGTTTTTTCATAACTGTTTCTCCATTCTACATAGTTCTTGACCATAGTTTACCATATCGAACGGAGTTTGTCAATGAGGAAGTTCTTTCGGTCATAGCGTTACAGAACAGCAATTTTATATTCTATGGCAATGCTTTTTTCGGTGAATACGGCAGGAACCTTTTTTGTGTCAAAACACTCAAAGCACCAATGGTCTTCAAACCTGATCATTCCATTTCGGGGCAATTCTTTCAAGCAAAGGTTGTGAGTCTCAAAGGAAGTGAGCTTATATGCTTTCCCTTGCATAAAAAAGCTTGCCACATTGACCTGAGCTATATCAATTCGGTCAAACCCTTCGGGGGCTTTTGTCCCCGGAAGAAAGAACATGCCGATCCAATACTCCAGCATTCCGTTCACAATACGTTTGGCACCCACGAAATAGTTCCCCTGACGATTTCCCAAGCCTTCCAATACGGAAAACCAATCATTTTCCTGCCATTGGTCCCATTTCCCGCGAATACTCTCGTTACCGTTATACCGTTTGCCAATCAAGCAAACTGCCGGAAGTGTTTCCTGAGAGACAGAGAGGATGTGAACCTCACTCTTGCCGTATAGCAGCTCCTCCACCGTCACATGCAAAGCAACTGCAATTTCATGCAACATATCCAGATCCGGCTCACCGTTGTTGTTTTCCCACTTGGAGATCGCCTGCCTCGTTACGTTCAGTTGTTCGGCAAGAGCCTCTTGGGTCATATTCCTTTCCGTGCGAAAGTTTTTGATGTTTTCTCCGATCATATCGCCCCTCCAATTATCTTTGTTTCCAGTATAACAGAAAATCGATGTATTATCAAGCAACATTTCGTTGCGGAATACGAAAAGCCGAGGGGTAAACCTCGGCTTGTCAAACTGATGATTCTTCATTCCGTTGTGTTGGGATAAGATCCCTTTGGCATCCACGAAGTGCATAGGCTGTCCCTCCAATAGAATAATTCCCCCTATAGTTGAATACGTTTCAAAAAAAGAGTTATTGACCAACGGCGGCACGTTGTGCTAAAATGTTACCACAGCAGGTACCGCTGAATCAGCTCCACAAGGAGGACGGTATGAAACTTAAACTTGCGGAAAACATCCGCGAACACAGACACAAACTAAAATTATCTCAGGAAAGTCTTGCAGCGCGCATCGGCGTGAGCTTTCAAGCGGTGAGCAAGTGGGAGCGGGGCGAAACCTATCCCGATTTGGAAACCCTGCCCGCCATCGCAAACTTCTTCCATATCACGGTAGATGAATTGCTGGGAGCCAACGAGTGGGAAGAGGAAAAAGCAACGGCAGAAATCATCGAAAAATTGCGTCTGCTGGATGCCGAGAGAAATTATCCTGCTTTGTTGGAAACGGCGGAAAGCGGGCTGAAAAAATACCCCAACAATCACCGCATAATGGCGTGGATCGTCTACGGAGGCTGCCGCATTGCGCCCCGGCGGAGTATTGAGTTGGGAGAATATCTGTTGCTCAATTGCAAGGATCCCGCTATTTTGAACCGGGTGCGGGCAGAATTGTGCTACGCTTATTCCGCAAACGGCGACATCGAAAAAGCGCTTCAATTGACCCGAACGCTCCCCTTGCCGGGGCAATCCTGCAGAGAGGTTTTGAGAGACCTGCTGGAGGGAGAGGCGTTGGTTCACCACGTTCTTTTGAACATCGTGGCAAAATACGGCGACGATTTTTGGCGCAGCGTTGAAAAAATACTGCCGTATTATTCTTTTGAACAACAGATTCAGCTTTTGGAGAAATGCGTGTCGCTCTTGGAGGTATTATTCGAAAGCGAGGACGATCTCAGCGCGCTGAAAATGAAAGCGGAGCTTCATTGCCGCATGGCGGAGCTTTGCGCCCAAAACGGACGGCAGGAAGCAGCGTTGACTCATTTACAAAAAGCGTTTGCGCTGGCAGAGAAGCACGACAGCTTCCTCTGCGGCACGCCTTCCTCCTCGCTTCTGCGGAGCTGTGAGACGTTCGGCTACCGAGTCTGTCCATCCGGTCCATTGGTTCATCCCTACCAAGAATTAGCCAATTGCCTAAAGAAAAGCGTGGCAAACAACAATGCCTTCCTTTCCCTGAAAGATTCCGAAGACTTCGCCGCGTTGCTGAACAAAAACTGAAAAACCGGGCACGGGCACCACAGAATCCGCGGTGCCCGTGCTGTTTTTTAATCCTTCGGCCTTTCGCCGTTGGGGAGGGGATTTCCGTTTTCGTCTCTATTGATGGGTAGAGCTTTGAGACAAAACAGGATACTTCCGCAAGGACACGGAAGCTCCATTTCATACTTTTCGTTGCTCCCCCGATGGGTAAAGTCTCCTCCGCAACGGACAACTTCACACCAAGTGAAAAGCTCGTTCATCACCCTGGGACAGATCCCTGCGGGACATTCATAGGAGAACACAAAACAATCCCCTTTTTCCAAGCCCAATCTGCAATTTCCTGCACTGCCTTCTACGGCAGTCAGCTCAAATTGCCAATCTTCCGTAACCCATTTTTTCATAGTTATATCTCCATATTCTACCTATATAAACCGTTCATTCAGGATTCTGTCCAGACACGCGGGTAGGTGCATCATGTGGTGAGAGGTCAGCGGGGTCAGGATCATGCCGCCACGGGTAAGTCTGCCCCAGAACACCAACAGCCACACGGAACGGAAGTCGGTGGTAACGCCCCCTTCC
>JAFYNA010000051.1 GCA_017549925.1 Clostridia bacterium
AGCAGGAAGACACGCAGGCGTAAATTTCATATGAAGCAGTTTAAGGGCCTTTCTTTACGAAAAAAGAAAGGCCCTTAATAAATTCCAAAAGCTTTCAAAGGGTTTTTAAGGGGAACTTTTTTCAAGAAAAAGTTCCCCTTAAATTGTATCTTATGTTGTTACGCTTTCTTCCACACCTTGGGGGTGAAGAAGATCAGGATGGGCAGGATCTCCAATCTGCCGATGAGCATATTCAAGGAGAGCAACAGCTTGGAGAACACCGAGAAGTCTGCGAAGTTCCCCGCAGGACCTACCTTGGCAAGGCCGGGGCCCACGTTGTTGATGCAGGTCAGCACCGATGTGAAATGGGTCTCAAACCCAAACCCCTCAAAGGAGATGAGCAACACGGAGATGGCGATCAACGCAAGGTAGATACTCATATAATTGGCAACTCTGCGCTGGGTCTCTGTGGGAACCGCCTCGCCGTCCATACGCACGGTATTGATGGAGTTGGGGCGCACCAGATGCTTCAGCTCTCTGCCGATGTTCTTGAACATTAAGATCACCCGGGAGACCTTCAGACCGCCTGCGGTAGAGCCTGCGCAGGAGCCTACGATCATCAGACACAGGATCACCGTCTTGGCAAGATCCGGCCAGAGGTCGTAGTTCACCGTGGCAAAGCCCGTGGTGGAGATGATGGAGGCCACCTGGAAGAAGGCTGTGCGGATACAGCCCTCTGCGGAAAAGAAGGTGTCCCACACGTTCCACGCGATCACCGCCGTGGCGACGGTACAGATCAGCAAATATACCCGCAGCTCCTCGTTCTTCAAAACCTCCTTGAACCGCTTCAACAGCAGGAAGAAGTACAGGTTGAAGTTTACCCCGAAGATCACCATGAAGACGGCGATGATCCATTCCGCCGCAGGGTTGTTGTAGCCCGCGATGGAATCGTTCAGCACAGAAAAGCCTCCCGTGCCTGCGGTGCCGAAAGCGGTGACCAGAGAGTCGTAAACAGGCATTCCCGTGCAAAGCAACAGCACCGTCTGCAACGCCGTCAAGGCAAAATAGATGGCGTAGAGGATCATGGCGGATTGCTTCATCTTGGGCACCAGCTTGCCCTTTTGGGGGCCGGTGGTCTCCGCACGGAGCAGATGGATGGATTGCCCGCCGGCAGAGGGAAGCAGAGCCAGCATAAACACCAGCACGCCCATACCGCCGATCCAGTGGGTGAAGCTGCGCCAGAAGAGGATGCCCTTGGGCAGAGACTCGATCTCTGTCAAAATGGTGGCACCGGTGGTGGTGAACCCGGAGACCGTCTCAAAAAAGGCGTCTACGTAAGAGGGGATGGCGCCGGAAAACACAAAGGGCAACGCGCCGAAGGCGGAAAGCAGGATCCATGACCCCGCCACGCAGATCATACCGTCCTTGGCGTAAAAGCGGGATTCCTTGGGCTTTAAGAACAGCGCGGGAATGGAAAATACAAGTAAAATGAGAATGGTAAAGAAGAAGGGCAAGAGGGATTCGCCGTAGAGCAATGCCGTCAGCATCGGCACCGTCATCAAGGCCGCCTCGATCAGCAGGATAACACCCAGCAGATACCCTACCATGCGGTAGCTCATGATTCCAGAATGTCTCCCAATCCTTCGGGATGGTGCTTGGCGGTGACTACGATCACGGTATCGCCGTTGCTGATCACGTCGTCACCGGTGGGGATAATGACCTTATCCTTCCTGCCGATGCAGGCGATGAGGATGCCTTTTTTACACTTCAACGCCTTCAAGGGAATGTCCGTCAGCCCCTGGATGTTTTCCTTCACACGGAACTCCATGGCCGCAACGCGGTCGGAGAGGAGCTTGTGCAGGGTCTCGATATGGGAGCTGCCTGCGTTGGCCAGAGAGCGGACGTAACGGAGAATGTAGGATGCGGTGGAGGAACGGGGAGACACGATGCTCTGCAATCCCACCCCGCGGAAGAAATCCACGTAGGACATGGTGCGCACCAGCGTGACCACCTTCCGCACGCCCTTGGTCTTGGCGTACATGGAGATGATGGCGTTTTCCTCGTCGGTATCCATCAAGGCAAGGAAGGCGTCGGTACGCTCCAAGCCCTCCTCCAGCAGAAGCTCCTGCTTGGAGGGGTCGCCGTGCACCACGGTACAGGAGGCGTATTCCTCGGAGATCCCGTCACAAAGAGCGCGATCCTGCTCGATGACGGTGGACTTCACGTGGGCTTTCTGAAGCAGTGCCTCCAGATAATAGGTAATTCTGCCGCCCCCTGCGATCAAAACGTCCTTCATGGGGCGTTTTTTCTCGCCCGCGGCAATGAAGAAGCGGGAAAGCTCCTCGTCCGGCGCGGTGACGCACAGCACGTCCCCTGCGTTGACGGTAAAGAAACCGCCGGGGATCAACGCCTCCTCGCCGCGCAACACGCCGCAGACCAGGAAGCGAAGGTTCAGCTTGGAGCGAAGCTCGTTCAAGGTCACGCCGCAAAGGGGAGAGTCCGGGGCGACCACAAACTCCGCCATCTCCACTCTGCCGCGGTAGAAGGTGTCCACCTTCGCCGCCGCGGGGAAGCGCAGGGAGCGATAGATCTCCTTGGCGGCCGCCAGCTCGGGATTGATGGTGAGGGAGAGGTTCATCTCCGACTTCATCAAGGTCATCAGCTCGGAATACTCCGGGTTGCGCACGCGGGCAACGGTATTCTGTGCCCCCAACCGTTTGGCGGCGGCACAGCAAAGAATATTGACTTCGTCTCCGGAGGTCACGGCGATCACAAGCTGAGCCTTTTCCGTTCCTGCCTTGCGCAGTACGGAAATATCCGCGCCGTTACCCACCACGCCAAACACGTCGCTGGTGCTGGTGATCTCCTCCACGGCGGCGGAGCTTTTATCGATCACGGTGATATCATGCTTGTCCGCAGAAAGCTCTGCACAGATCGCGGCACCTACGGTACCGCCTCCGATGATAACGATTTTCATAAAAAAGACATCTCCTTTTATGAAGGAATACAAAAGCAGTATACCACGGATCGTGAAAAAATGCAAGTGCAATCTTCTTTCGCAGTGAGGATTTTTGACAAAAAATCCGCCGAAACCGCCTTGACAAAACCCCATTCAGATGGTATCCTTTTAGCAAACAGGGTAGAAAGAGAGCGTTTTTTGGATGAAAAAGGTTGCATTTGCATTGCTTTTGTGTCTGCTTTTGGCGGGATGTCAGACCCCCGCAGAGCAGGAGACCTCTTTAGAGGAGGGCATTTCCCCGGGCCAAAGCGCGGCGGAATCCTCCGCGGAATCCGTTATCACGGAGATCTCTCTGCCCGAGGAGTCTTCCGAAAGCTCTTCCGAGGAGCTTTCCCTGCCGGAGACCCCCGCGCCCTATTCTCTTCATGACGTTTTGCTGTTTTCCTTCCCGGAGGGGTGGCAGAACCAAGGCGATTCGGACAGCCTTTTTGCCGTCTCTCCCGACGGCACTGCCTCCGTGCAGGGGAGCTTTACCCCCCTGGCTACTATGCAGGGCTTAACGGGGGAGATGTTGGCCTCCTCTGCCGCACCCGCCTTGCAGAAGGCGTGGGAGGACAGCGGCTTCAGCGGCGCGACCTCTCAGGTGATCACCGTTTCCCTTTGCGGTACGGAGCATAGCGCCGTTTCCCTACAGGGGGTGCTGGAGGGCACCGCGGTGTTCCAGTGGCAGATCTACCTCCCCTTGGCGGATGGCTATCTCACCCTCACTGTCACCTCTTACGATCAGGACATCCGCGCCGATCTGATGAAGCACTTTTCCGTTCTTTGATTTTTTTGGATTATGAAGGACCTTTCTTTTTCCTCAAAGAAAGGTCCTTCATTGTTTTTTATTCGACGGTGATCTTTACGGTGCAGACTTCCGATTCACCCATGTAATTGTTGTAGGTATAGGTGAAGGAATCCGTTCCGGTAAAGCCCTTGTCGGGGAAATAACGGAAGGAGCCGTCGTTTGCCAGCGCCACGTAGCCGTGCTGGGCATCGGAGGCCAGGGTGTACAGGTACAGCCCGTCCTCGGGGTTCAGATCGCCCTCTGTCATGGTGTCCTTCTTGCCCGTGCAGAGCAGATCCTCCGCCTTATCGGGAGCGGGCTTCAGGGTGCCCTTCATAAACTGATAGGTGGCGTCGTACTGCATACGGGAGAGGGGATTATCGCTGTACGCCATCTGCAGATAGTTGGTAACGTCGGCGTAATAAATGTGGGTGGCCCCCTCCATGTAGCCCCGGGTAATGCCGTAATACAGATACAGCATATAGTTCCGCACGAACAGCGGATCGGAAAGGGCTTGGTAGGAATGCTCGATCTCTACGCAGAGGTTCTGACGCTTGGTGCGGGAGGCGGTAACGTCAAAGCGGTAAAGGGGCTGCTCCAGATCGAACATATAGTTGGGCTGCATACATACCAGATCAAAGCCCAATTCATAAGCCTGATAATAGCGGTTTGCGGTGTAATAGGGGATCCACAGGAAGTTGGTTTCGTAGGCGTGAATATATTCCGAGGTCTCGGTGATGATGTGGGAGTTGTCCTCGGTAACAGCGGTGGAGGGATCGTCCCAGTTCACCGATTCACCGTTCCAATAGAAGCCGTCCAGTTCCAGATGCTGGTATCCTCTGGCGGCGAACTCCTCCATGCACATGGAGACGTACCAATCCACCACCTTCTTGCGGTCCTCTGCCTTGGAGAGGTTTTCGGAGACCCCGTCACCGTCCACGTCGCCGAAGTTGGTGACCTTCTCGCAAATGCACCACATATTGATGTAAACGTAAGCCTTGTAGTCCGGGCGGTTCAATTCCTCCTTGACCTGCCCTACGGTGGCGTTCAGCAGATCCAATCCGCCGACACCGTTGAAGATGGCGTCATACAATTCCTCCCAGTCTGCCTTCACGTTGTAAAGGTGGAGCTGGTTGTTGGATTTGGTTTGACCGTACATGCCGTAGAGGAAGCCGTCGAAATAGAAATCCAACGCCTTGTTGTCTTGGTCCACGTAGGCAACGAAGGCCTTGAAATCCTCGCCGAAATCCACGTTTCCGAAGGTGAGGATGATATCATCCGCCTTCACGGAGGTGTTGTCGCTGTTGGCGTATTGCTCGCGGGCGGGATTGGTGTAGCAGATCACGGAACGGATGCCGCTGTCTGCAAGACGCACCGTATCCTTCTTGACCTCCTTGGTGCCGAAGGCGCGAAGCTCGTCGATGAACATGACGGAGCCGTCCACACGGAAACGAACAAACCGAGCCGCATAAGGCGTCTCCAATTCACAGGTGAAGGTGAGGCGGGTGGCGTTTTTGTTTTTCTTCTCATTTTCGTCCCGCAGGTAGTCGTAGACCTCGTACCAATTCTCGCCGTCGTCGGAAAGGAACACGGAGATGGATTTTGGTCTTGCAATGCCCCAATCCGTCTGCTCCAAAATGCTCAGCTCCAAGGTGTCGATGGTGGAGAGCTTGCCCAAATCGTAGAAGAATTCATAAGCGTTGCCGCCGGTGACGAAGAACCATTCTCCGCTGTAACAGTACATATTTTGGCTGTTGCCCAGCTTGCCGTCGGTGAGGATGGGGGAGTCGGGATCGGTTCTCTTCTGGCTGTTGGATTGCAGCTCGTGGGAGGGCTCGTAGCCGGAGCAGGCAACCTGCTGGATCAGCCCCAACAGCAAATTCTGACGGGTGGCGTAGTCACTCTCGGTGGAGTCCCAATACACATCCTCCTCCACGTAGGGGAAGTCCAGCGGCGGGTAAAGCTCGCTTTCCGGCTCCTCGGAAAGTCCGCCCATAACACGGATCTCCTCCACCCAGCAGGTCTGTCCCTCGGGGAAGGCAACCTTGATATAGCGGAGCTTCACGTATTCCGGCAACAGCAGGGTGTAGGTGTGATGATCGTTGCTTCCGGGGGAGTAGGCTCTTCCCAAAAGGGTGTAGCTCTTACCGTCCGCCGAGCCGAAAATATCCACGTAATCGGGGAGGGTAACCGCAAGACCCTTGCCCAAGGCGTACACCATGACGGCGTACACGTTTTCCTGGGCGGATTTCAGATCCAGCTTCACACTGCCGCCGGTGATGCCCACCCATACGGATTCTCCGTAGAGTCTGCCGGTATGGTCGTCATCGGTGAGCAGGGTATCGTTCTTGGGGGCACGCTTGTCAAAGGAACAGCCCTCAAAGGTGTAGCTCTTGTACAACGCCAGATTGGTGCTGTAGGTGGGCTTTGCCGTCTTTCCTGTGGAAAGATTTGCCCATTCGCCTCTGTTGATGTCCTCGGAAGTGTAGATCTCTTCCGCACCGTCGCCCTTTTCCTCGGGCTCGTCCACGTCGGCGTAGACCTCCAGCTCATCCAAGAAGATGATACCGCCGCTGCGGGTCACACGGAAACGGATATAGCGGTATTCCGCCAGCTCGTCAAAGGTCACGGTGGCGGTGCTGACCGTCATATCTCCCGTGGGGGCAAAGTTGGCTCTGCCCAGGCTCTTCCAGGTCTTGCCGTCGTTGGAGCCGGAGACTCTCAAAACGTCGGGGATCTTTACGCCGTCCTTGAGCATATCCAAGCCTCTTGCGGCGGCACCGGTGAGACGCTTGCCGTCCTCACCCAGATCGATCACCACAGCGGTATCCCCGGAGAAGCCTACCATACGCACGTCGGTGTAATGTACGCCGATGTCGTAGGCCTTCTGCCCGTCGGTGAGCTGGCTGTTAAAGAGATCGGGATAATGAGCGGAGGGCTCTAAGGTGATATATTCGTAGCTTTTTCCCACGCTGACGGTGGTGTAACGCGCGTCCTCGGGGAGGCCCTCCGAGGAGGTATCCTCAGAGCTTTCCGCGGAGCTTTCCACGAGGCTTTCCACGGAGCTTGTCTCCGCAGGCGCTTCCGTTTGACACCCTGCCAAAAGCAGTATGCAGGTCAGCAAAAGAAAGGCGATGATTCTTTTCATAAACAGCACTCTCCTGTTGATTTTTTTACAGTATACCACAGCCCTGCAAAAAATGCAAGAGGCGATATACGAAAGAAGGCGTGCATGAAAAAAAGGGACGTCTTTTTCAAAACGTCCCATGAAAATAACTATTGATCGATGCCGTAGTATGCGCGGAGAGCTTGGATGTCTTCTGCGGTAAATGCGCCGTCAAAGAGCATAAACTCATCCACGGTGGCGGCCAATGCGGCGGCGTAAGCGCCTGTCCCGTCTTGACCGATGTACAGCTTGGTGTAGGCATCCAGAGAATCTGCCTGAAGACCTGCCGGGATCTTGGCTGTGATGACGTCACCGAAATCATAGCACATACGGATCTCCTGCTTCTCCCGATCTACAACGAGAAGGATATGCACCCAGCCCGTACGGTAGTCGGAGGGCAAAACGGCGTTTGCATCCATACGGGAACTGCCATCACCCATGTTGAAGCGGATGTCATCTGTGTTCCGCAAGGACAGAACAAAGCCCTTGTTGTAGCCGTTATTCCAATCCTTATTGGAGAACAGCACAGGGTCGGAGGCGACACCCTCTGTTTTGAACCAAAGGGAAGCGGTGAAGCTGTCCGTGCCGGGAGCGTAGTCATGAAGAGCGATACAGCCGTCATCGAGAACGACTCCCTTGCCGAAATACCCGTCAACGTAATACAGCTTGCCCTTCTCGGAGGTGGTTCCGCCGCATGCATCGGCAGAGGTTCCGTCAAAGGTGAGATAGGTCTGTAAGGTATGGTTCTTGACAAAGTTTGTGACATACCCCTCCGAGCCTTTTGCGGGGGAATTCACCGGCCGGTGATAACGGGGAGACTCCGTATCTTCAAAGACGGGGCGCTCCATACCCTGCACACCCTCAAAGAGGTTGTCAGGCACTTTTGCCGTCCAGGTATCCGGTGCAGTATACCCCAGCGCGTGGACTACCACGGCTGCAACGTCCCGCACCTCCATCTCCCCGATGGCGCCGTGAACCACGGTCTTGCCCGCTGCGGCAAACATGACGTATTTCTCCGTGTCCGTCCAACCGCCGTGACCGGTTCCGTTTCCGCCGTGGTCTGCGGTGACGATGAAAAGGGTTTCCTCCAAAATGCCCTTTTTGGCATAGGCATCGTAAATTCTGCCGATGTACCCGTCAATGCGGGAAATGGTATCAAGCTGAGCGGCGGTGTTGTACCCGTAGGAATGTCCTGCGCCGTCCGCCTCATCAAACTGAACAAACATGGCGTCGGGGGTGTTTTTCTGCAGATAACTGCAGATCTGCTCCGTCAAAGCGGCATCACCCATGTCGCCCACCTTATAGACACCGATCCCGTCCTCCACAATGCCGACGTTGATGGGATTCCAATGGCAGAAGGAGGCAAGCAACGCATCGGGATTTTGCTCACGGATGATGCGGAAGAAGCTGGGGAACTTGGAATCCGCGGGATATGCCTTGGCGGCCACGATGGCGTTGGTCAGACCGTGAAATGCGGGGGTAACGCCATGAAGCATGGAGCCCCAGCACTGGGCACTGATGGTGGGATTAGAGGTCAGCATTTGATAGGTGGTCGCACCGTTTTCAAAAATTTCGTCAATGCAGGGCGTTTGGGCTTGACGGAAATACCCGCCGGCACCGTCTACACCGATGACAACGACATGTTTGTAGGGTTCCACAGTTGATTCCTCCTGCTCCGGAGCGGATGACGTCGTTTCTTCCATGAGGCTTTCGCTTGAGGCTGTGCTTTCCTCTGACAGAGAAGGGGCGGAAGGCGTAACAGATACCGCGTTAGGATCTGCGACCGTTCCCGCGCAGGATACAAGGAGCAAAGCGGTCATAAAAAAGCAAACCGCAGAAAGAAAGTTTCTTTTTCCGAAGAAGCGCATACACGACCTCCCTATTGTTAGTTTGAAAAAATACTTATTTTTTCTTTTTGGCAAAGAACGCTGCACAACCGCCGAAGACCAAAGCTACGCCGATGCAGATCAGCCAGATGGCGATGGAGCTGTCTGTCTCTTCCGCCACTGTGGTGCTCTCTGCCTCGGAACCTGCCGCAGACTCTTCTTCGTTGACATCTTCACTTGCTTCCGTGCTTTCCTCGGTGGATTCCTCGGGGATCTCGCCCACCCAGGTATAGGTAACGGAAAC
>JAFYNA010000052.1 GCA_017549925.1 Clostridia bacterium
CATCAAGGGCAAGGCTGACCTGGAAGGCAAGAAGGTTTCCGTTCAGACCGGTACCACCGCAGACGAAGGCTGTAAGGAAGCAGGCTACGACGTGCAGGCATTCAACGCCAACGCAGACGCAAAGGCAGCACTCACCACCGGTAAGGTGCAGGCTTGGGTTGTTGACAACCTCACCGCTATCCAGATGGTTGAGGAAGGCGACGGCCTGGTGATCCTGGAGGAGAAGATGACCACCGAGCCCTACGCATTCGCATTTGCATTCGGCTCTGAGGATCTGGTTGCAGAGATGGATAAGATCTTGTCCAAGCTCATCGAGGACGGCACTGTTGAGCAGATCTTCGACAAGTACGGCGAGACCTACTTCAAGCCCTAACAGAACAAAGGTAACGAGCAGCTCCGCAGTTCCTGCGGAGCCGCTTGGATTTATACCGCCTACCCAAAAATAACGAGTAAGGAAAATTAGCATGAATTGGTTTGATAAACTGCAAGACACCTTCTTGGAAGACGACCGCTATATGTGGCTTGTGGAGGGTCTCGGGAATACCCTTCTCATCACCCTTGGCGCGCTGTTGATCGGCGTGGTCATCGGTGCCTTGATTGCCATTGCAAAGTATTTTGCCGAGGGCAACAAAAAGCTCCGTATCGTAAACTGGATCTGTGATCTCTATACCACGGTGATCCGCGGTATTCCCGTCACCGTTTTGCTTTTGGTGTTCTTCTACATTATCTTCGTTTCCGCCACCGACGGCATTCCCGTTGCCATCGTTGCTTTCGGTATCAACTCCGGTGCCTACATGGCAGAGCTGATCCGTAGCGGTATCAACGCTGTAGACAAGGGACAAATGGAAGCCGCAAGAAGCCTTGGCCTCTCCAAAGGGCAGGCTATGGCAAAGATCATCTTCCCCCAGGCCATCAAGAACATCCTGCCCGCCATCGGTAACGAGTGTATCGCCCTTTTGAAGGAGACCTCCGTTGCCGGTTACGTTGCCGTAGTGGATATCACCAAGGCGGCCACCAATATCCGTAACACCACCTTCGACGCAGTAAACCCCATCATTTTGCTGGCCTTGGTTTACTTGGTGATGGTTGTAATGATGACGAAACTTCTCTCCGTGTTCGAAAGGAGGCTGCGTAAGAGCGATGGAAAATAAGAATTTCACTTCCGAAGAAGCGGTGATCCGCGTTTGCGGGTTGAAGAAAGATTTTGCCAAGACCGCCGTTCTCAAGGGCATCGACATCGATATCCATAAGGGTGACGTTGTCTGTGTCATCGGTGCCTCCGGCTCCGGTAAATCCACCTTCCTGCGTTGCTTGAACCTTTTGGAGCAACCCACTGGCGGTAGCATCTATTTCGAGGGTGCAGACCTTACCGGCTCCAAGGTGGATCTCAACCTCCACCGTCAAAAGATGGGCATGGTGTTCCAGCAGTTCAACCTGTTCCCTCATTACACCGTCTTGAAGAACATGACGCTGGCTCCCATGATGCTGAAGAAGGTCTCCAAGGAGGAAGCCGAAGAAAAGGCAATGGCACTCCTTGCCCGCGTAGGTCTTGCAGACCGCGCCGATTCCTATCCCAACCAGCTTTCCGGCGGTCAGAAACAACGTGTCGCCATCGTCCGTGCTTTGTGCATGGAGCCCGACGTAATGCTCTTTGACGAGCCTACCTCCGCTCTCGACCCCGAGATGGTAGGGGAGGTATTGGACGTTATGAAGGAGCTGGCCCGCGATGGCATGACCATGGTGGTGGTTACCCACGAGATGAACTTTGCCCGTGAGGTGGCTAACCGCGTGATCTTCCTGGATGACGGCGTTATCGCAGAGGAGAACACTCCCGAGGAGCTGTTTGGCAATCCTCAGACCGAGCGTCTCAAGACCTTCCTCTCCAAAGTGCTTTGATTAGGAGATTTGATCATGAATTTAAAGGGAAAAAGCTTTTTAAAGCTTCTTGATTTCACTCCCGCAGAAATGACTTATCTGCTGGATCTCGCCGCAGACCTGAAGGCGAAAAAGAAAAACGGTGTTCCTCACCGCCTTTGCGAGGGGAAAAACATCGCCCTGCTTTTCGAGAAGACCAGCACCCGTACCCGTTGCAGCTTTGAGGTTGCCGGCTACGATCTGGGTATGCACGTTACTTATCTGGATCCCAAAAGCTCCCAGATGGGTAAGAAGGAAAGCATCGCAGACACCGCGAGAGTCCTCGGCAGAATGTTTGATGGCATCGAGTACCGCGGCTACGGCCAGGAGATCGTGGAAGATCTGGCCAAGTACGCAGGCGTTCCCGTTTGGAACGGTTTGACCAACGAGTTCCACCCCACTCAGATCCTTGCGGATTTCTTGACCATCCGTGAGCATTTCGGCTCTCTGGAAGGCAAAAAGCTGGTCTACCTGGGCGACGCCCGTTATAATATGGGTAACTCTCTGATGGTAGGCTGTGCCAAGATGGGCATGGATTTCGTTGCCTGCTCTCCCGAAGCATACTTCCCGTCCGAGGAACTGCGCACCGCCTGCGCCGAGATCGCCAAAGAGACGGGTGCCACCCTCTCCTTTATCACCGATCCCAAGGAAGCGGTGAAGGGTGCCCACGTGCTGTATACCGACGTTTGGGTTTCCATGGGTGAGCCCGAGGAGGTTTGGGAACAGCGTATCAAGGATCTTTCTCCTTACCGCATCACCATGGAGTTGATGGAGATCGCAGGGGAGCAGTGCCGCTTTATGCATTGCCTGCCCGCCTTCCACGACCTCAAGACCGAGGTTGGCGTGCAGATCTTTGAGAAGTTTGGCATCGACTGCATGGAGGTCACCGACGAGGTCTTCGAAAGCGAAGCCTCCATCGTCTTTGACGAGGCGGAAAACCGTATGCACACCATCAAGGCCGTTATGGCGGCAACGATGGCTTAAAAAGAACGTTAAAACCCCTTTCTTTCCGAAAAGAAAGGGGTTTTAAAATCCCCAAAGAAACGCACCTCGAAAAAATAAGAAGCTTTTTTATAAGCTTCTTTTTCTTTCCGAAAACGTCAGTTTTCGGCATTGGATTTTCTTTGGGGGATGGGGTATTTCTTTTTTCGAAAAGAAATACCCCATGATCGTCCTTATTGCAAATTATCCGCGTAAGCACAAGCGGCAAGAGCGGCAACTGCGCCGTCAGCCACAGCGGTGGTCACCTGACGGATGGTCTTGGTACGGCAGTCACCTGCGGCGAAAACGCCTGCAGTTCTGGTAACACAATCCTCACCGCACTGAATGTACCCTCTGGGATCCAGGGGAACAAGCCCGTTGAATACCTCGTTCTGGGGCACCAAACCGATGGCAACGAACACGCCGTCCACCATCAGATCGCTTACAGTGCCGTCAGCTTCCTTGCGAACGCGAATGCCCTCCAGAGCATCTCCGCCGATAAAACCGTCCACCACAGTGCCCAGAATGACTTCCACGTTGGGCTTGGTAGCCAGCTTGTCCTGCAGCTTCTGCTCCCCGGTAAGGAAGTCAAGGTTTTGCACCACAGTAACCTTCTTTGCAAGATCAGCCAGCAGAATAGCCTCCTGCAATGCGGAGTTACCGCCGCCGATCACGGCTACCTCCTTGCCTTCGTAGAAAGCACCGTCGCATACCGCGCAGAAGGAGATCCCCTCGCCGATATATTTTTCTTCTCCCGGAAGGCCCAGCAAACGGTGCTTTGCACCGGTAGCGATCACAAGGGACTTTGCAGTGAACTCGCCGGAATCGGTTACAACGGTCTTGTAAACGCCGTCCTTCACCTCCAGAACCTCAGCGCATTCCACCTCGGCCTCCTGGGCCAAAACCTGCTCGATCATTTTTTCGCCGAACTCGTTGCCGGTGATCTCGGTAAAGCCGGGAATGTTCTCCACCTTGGGAGAATAGGTGATCTGTCCGCCAAAGCTTCCTTTTTCGATCACCAAAACAGTTTTATTTGCCCTGCGTGCATACAGGGCGGCGGTGAGCCCTGCAGGTCCACCGCCGATAACGATCAAATCATACATATTTGATTCTTCCCTTAATTCGTGATTTATGCGTTCAGCATCTTCTTGATGTCAGAAACGCCGGTGAACTTAGCCATCTCGCCGTTCTTGACAACTACCAGCGTGGGAGCCTGCTTCACACCAAACTCTGCCGCCAGATCAGCATGCTCGTTGGCAAGGAGCTTTTCGTATGAAAAGCCTGCCTTGTCCAGCAGTGCGCAAGCGATCTTACAGTTGGGGCAGGTAGCGGTGGTGAACAGCCATGCGCCGTCGTTTGCGTTCTCCGCGGGAGCCGCCTCGCAGCTGCAGGTCTCTTCTGCATTGATGGGACCCTCGTGAGTCAGCTTAGAACCTGCAATGTCGTAAACCTTACGATCCTTGTACTCCTGTGCCTTACCGTCGTTCCAGTTCTGAATGGGACGGTAGTAACCGGTGATACGGCTGTAAACCTCGGTCTTCTGACCGCACTCGGGGCAGACGAACTGCTCGCCAACCAGATAACCGTGATCTCTGCACACAGAGTAGGTGGGAGACATGGTGTAGTAGGGCAGCTTGTAGTTCTCAGCGATCTTGCGGATGAGGGTAGCCGCGGACTTCCAGTCAGGCAGCTTCTCGCCCAAGAAGGCGTGGAATACGGTACCGGAGGTGTAAAGGGTCTGGAGCTCGTCCTGAACGTCCAGTGCGGAGAAGATGTCCTCGGTGTAACCAACGGGCAGATGAGAGCTGTTGGTGTAGTAAGGAGTTTCGCCGTTCTTGCCGCCTGCGGTGATGATGTCGGGATAGAACTTCAGGTCGTGCTTAGCCAAACGGTAAGAGGTGGACTCTGCGGGAGTTGCCTCCAGGTTGTACAGATCGCCGTACTCTACCTGATAGTCGGAAAGTCTCTCTCTCATGTGGTTCAGAACGTCCTTGGTGAACTTCTGAGCGGCCTTATCGGTAAGGTTCTTACCCAGCCACTTGGCGTTGAGGCAAGCCTCGTTCATACCAACCAGACCGATGGTGGAGAAGTGGTTGTTGAAGGTTCCCAGATAACGCTTGGTGTAAGGATACAGACCTGCTTCCAGGAACTTGGTGATAACGGTTCTCTTCACCTTCAAGGAGCGTGCGGAGATATCCATCAAGCGATCCAAACGCTTGTAGAAGTCTGCCTCATCCTTTGCAAGGTAAGCGATACGGGGCATATTGATGGTAACAACGCCTACGGAGCCGGTGGACTCACCGCTGCCGAAGAAGCCGCCGGACTTCTTGCGCAGCTCACGCAGGTCGAGACGGAGTCTGCAGCACATACTTCTTACGTCGCTGGGCTCCATGTCGCTGTTGATGTAGTTGGAGAAGTAGGGAGTACCGTACTTTGCAGTCATCTCAAACAGCAGACGGTTGTTCTCGGTGTCGGACCAGTCAAAGTTACGGGTGATGGAGTAGGTGGGGATGGGATACTGGAATCCGCGTCCGTTGGCGTCGCCCTCGATCATGATCTCGATGAACGCCTTGTTCACCATATCCATTTCCTTCTGGCAGTCCTTGTACTTAAAGTCTACCTCTTTGCCGCCGATGATGCAGTTCAGCTCTGCAAGGTCTGCGGGAACCACCCAGTCCAGGGTGATGTTGGTAAAGGGAGACTGCGTACCCCAACGGCTGGGAGTGTTAACGCCGTAAATGAAGGACTCGATGCACTTCTTAACTGCCTCGTAAGAGAGGTTGTCCACCTTTACGAAGGGAGCCAGATAAGTATCGAAGGAGGAGAAGGCCTGTGCGCCTGCCCACTCGTTCTGCATAATGCCAAGGAAGTTGACCATCTGGTTGCAAAGGCTTGCCAGATGCTTAGCGGGGGAAGAGGTGATCTTACCGGTAACGCCGCCCAAGCCCTCCTGGATCAACTGCTTCAAGGACCAACCTGCGCAGTAGCCGGTAAGCATGGAAAGGTCGTGAATGTGAATGTCTGCATTTCTGTGAGCGTTGCCGATCTCATCGTCGTAGATCTCGGAAAGCCAGTAGTTTGCAGTTACCGCGCCGGAGTTGCTCAGAATCAAGCCGCCTACGGAGTAGGTAACGGTGGAGTTCTCCTTAACGCGCCAGTCGTTGATATTCAGATACTTGTCCACAATATCCTTGTAGTCTACCATGGTAGCGGTGATATTACGGATCTTCTCTCTCTGACGGCGGTACAGAATGTACGCCTTGGCAACGTCATCGTAATCGGACTTGATCAGAACGGTCTCAACGCTGTCCTGAATATCCTCCACGGAAACACGCTGATCCTCAACCTTATTGGCAAAGTCTGCGGTAACCTTCAGCGCGAGGAAATCGATAACGTCGGGGTTGTATTGCTTGTTGCAGGCATCGAAGGCCTGACGGATGGCGGTGCTGATCTTAGCGAGATCGAAAGAAACCAGCTTACCGTCTCTTTTGACTACGTTGTACATAAAAAGCATCTCCTATATATTGTGATTTTGTTATACAGTATTTTGTGTCACCGGAAACACATTATACACTATATATCGTACCTTGTCAAGGGGTTTATCACAATTTATAGGAGATTTTTTGTTTATCGTGCAGAGGTGGAACCCACAATATCTTGTGCCGTCTTCACCATTTCCGCCATGACCTGGGGCGTAACGGGAGAGTTCCCCGGAGAAACGATGTCCCCGGAATCAATAAAGTTCTGCAGGAAATACCGCTTTGCTCCTTTGATCCGTTTTGCGATATCCCCAATATCTTGTGGTGTGTGCAATTCCGCCGTTACCGTGGTGCGGAACTCATAGTCCACCGCATCGGTCAAGAGAAAATCAATGCTTTCCTCCACCTTGTCGAGAACAGCAGATCCGCATCCCGCAGTAATGGGATACTTTGCAGCGGTGTTCTTAACATCCATGGCAACGTAATCCACCAAACCCTGTTCTACCAAGAACTTCAGCTTCTCGGGAGAGGTGCCGTTGGTGTCCAACTTCACCGCATACCCCAAAGCCTTGACCTTGCCCAAAAAGTCGCTCAGATCCCCCTGGAGCGTAGGCTCACCACCGGTAACCACCACACCGTCCAAAAGTCCCTGCCG
>JAFYNA010000053.1 GCA_017549925.1 Clostridia bacterium
CAAAGAATGCGTTAAAAAACGCCTCTTGCTCAGCAATAAGCAAAAGGCGCCTCAGGAAAGAGGCGCCTTGCATCAAAGTCAGATTTTTTCTTTTACCTTTGCGCTCTTGCCCACTCTGTCACGCAGGTAGTACAGTTTTGCTCTGCGAACCTTACCCTGACGAGTAATTTCTACCTTAACAACATTGGGGGAATGCAGAGGGAAGGTCTTCTCGATGCCTACGCCGAAAGACATACGTCTAACAGTGAAGGTCTCGGAGATGCCACCGTTCTTCTTAGCGATAACGGTACCTTCGAAAAGCTGAATTCTCTCTCTGGAACCCTCAACGATACGCTGATGAACCTTAACGGTGTCACCTACGTTGAACTGAGGAACCTCAGACTTGAGCTGCTGCTTTGCAAATGCTTCCAATACGGTCATGATGCTCATCCTCCTATAGTAATATAGTAATTTTGAGACGTTCGTGCAGAGCTGCAGAGGACCGCCCCCATAAATTGACATCGAATTATATCACACTTTTACAGGAAAAGCAATAGGTTTTCTAAAAAAAGTTAGCCAAGCGGGTGATTTTTTTCGATTTTCTTGATGGCGGGATAGATCAAAGGCATAGCCACCAAAGAAAGCAACAGGTTGGGAAGCATATAACTTCCGTTGTACAGCAAGGAATACACCGCAGAGGCATCTGCCCCGAAGGTCATGCCGAAAATCTCGGTGGTATCCCCCACAGCGATCCGCCATGCGGTGACACCTGCGATAAAATGCACCGCAAACCGCGCAAGGCTTCCGAAGAGAACACCCAGCTCCAGACTGAGCAGACCCTTCTTACGGAACAAGCCTGCCACGCCCATGGCGCCGTAGGCCAGCACGTAATCCAACAGCACGGAGATGATTCCCCAGCCTAAGCCGCCTCCCACGATGCAATCCACCAAGCCGTAGGCCATGCAGGCACCGAAGCCCCAGCTTACGCCGTGGCGGTAGCCAATCAGCACCAAGGGCACCGCAACGAAGCTGATAGAGCCTCCGTTTGCCCAGAACCAGGGGATCTGCAAAAAGGAGATCACCACTGCGGCAGCCACAAGGATACCGCATTCACAAAGAGAATAGAGTTGCTTTTTGGTTTTCGTCATTACAAAAACCTCCCAATAAAAAGAATACAAAAGATCCGCGAGGAAACACCCACGCGGACCATAACACAAACCGAATCGTTACAATCTCCCTACGCTGGTATTATCCAAATCAGGTTAAAGGGTTCGGCAGTAACGCCGTCTCAGCCGTTTTTCACAGCACCCCTGGCACGTTTATCGACGCGTATTCTTTTGTTCGGCGTTATTGTAGCACAGTTTCAGCCGTTTGTCAAGGTCTATTTTCCACCACCAGCAAAAGATCTCCCTCATGGGCGGTGATCTCCGCTTCCTTGCCGCAGAATTCGTTGCTGACCCCTAAGGGATAGCCGTCCGACAGAACGGCGTTCTCCAACTCGTAGGATAAGCCCTTGGCGGTAACCACCGCTTCCCCGCTCAATGCAAACAAAGAAACAAAGCCTTTGTTCTCGGCGGAAAAGGTCACGCTCTCCTTACGCAGCAGAGAAAGCTCGCACCCTTTGCCGTAAAGCGTGCCGCGGGCGCCCTCGTCGGCAAGCCAGCGAAGCAGCTGCAGATTTGCTACCGTGTGGCTGATGCGGTCGCCTCCCAAGCCACCGTAAAGGCAGAAGTTCTTGTAGCCCCTCGCCAAGCCCTCGCGGCAGGCAAGCATCAGATCCGTCTCGTCCTTACGGGTGGGATGCAGGATCAAATTCGGCTCCCGGGGAACGTATCCGAGGGAATCAAAATCCCCGAGGATCAGATCAATACGGATCCCTCTGCGCTTTAAAATCTCAAGCCCGCCGTCGGCGGCGATGACCAGATCCGTGTCATCCGGGCAAAAGGCGGTGGAGGAATTCTCCCCCGCGCCCACGATATAGCAGGTCTTCATGCTTCTGTCTCCTCATAAACGGGAACGGTCACTCTGTCTCCCTTTTGCTTCAAGGTTACCTTTGCCGTCAAAGAAAGCTCCAACCGCAGATCCTCGTCATCGGGAGTATACCCCGGGGTATAAGGCGCGGTCTCATAAAGCGTCACCGTCAGTTTGACGGTCACGGAGGTAACCTCTCCGTTCTTGACGGAATAGGTATAGGTCACGTCGCCGTAGGACTCCTTTTCTCTGTCCGGCACGCGGATCCCCGCCAGGGTGTAAAGGTCCGTTTTCCAGATCTCCTCCACCAAGGCCTTCTGCCCTTGGTTTGCCACCAGCGTATACAAAACGCCGTCGTAGGTCTCCTCCACGGAAAGGGACTTGACCGCCGCAAACGCGGGCATGGGAATATCGCAATACGGGAACGCATCGAAGAACGCCTCGGGCTCGGTCTCAATATCGTAGACCTCCCCGCTCTCTATATGCTTCTTCACCCCGTCGGCGTAATATTCCTCGCTGTTGTAGGTGGAAGCAAGCAGAGTTGCCGTGTATTTCTGCCAAGCGGTCTCCGTCTGCTGATCGTAAGCGGCTTCCCCTTGGATGAAGTAAAGCACTCCCGCTTCCCCGGTTTCGTCATCCCCGAAGGTGGCTTCCATCAAAAAGCCTATCTTCCCTCGTTCCACTGCCTCGTAGCCCTCGTGAAGAGAAACGAGGGTGTTATACACACCCTCGTCAGGCTTTGTCTGACAAGAGGTCAGCAAAAGCATTGCTATCAGCAGAAGGACTAAGGGCTTTACCAAAGTCCGTTTTTTCATCTGCCCACCTTTTCTCCTGCGATGAATTGCTCGAGCTTGTCGGCAATGTTGCGTAGGGAGCTGATACGGCAGTAGTAGCTACCCGCACCGTTCACAGTATAATATGCACGGCTGGAGGAAACGCGGTAGAACACGTATTCCTTGCTGTCCGTGGTGGTCTTGATCTTAATGCGCATATATTCCTCGGGGTTGTCTCCCTCGGCGGGCTCATATACGTCTCTGATATACAGCTGTACCACGGAAAGATACAGATAACGGAAGCTTTCCTCGTCCATCTCGGTGTCGCCCCACAGCACGGAGGTCAGTTCCTTACCGTTTGCGTTCACCTTGAAGACGTACTCCTTGCCGCCTACGGTCATGGACATCTCTTCGATCTCGTAAACGTACATACCCACCATGGAGTGATCCACGTACTCGATCAGATCCCACTCCAACCAAGGAGCAGTCTCAAGAGAGACACGCGCCACCAATCCGGTGCAGAACATCTGGATCTTACCGTTTCCGTAAAGATCGCCGGTGATGGTGGAATAGACGTAATAGCACTTGTTCTCCTCGTCGTAAGCGGAACCGTAGAGATCCGTCACGAAGCCGTCCAGGGTATAGGAGAAGTGCATCGCAGGCTTATCCAGCCCGAACTCTGCCAGCACGTCAGCCTTCAGGGTATCGTCTGCATCCTCGTGATGCTCACTGATGCCAACCTTGGCAACGCTGTCACCCTTCAGGGTAGCAAGGCCGTTGATAAAGTCAGCAAAGTTGGTGCTGTCCAGATAAGCGTAGTTCTTACCCTCGGGGATATAGATGGAGGGAGAGAGCAAACGCCACAAGCCGGTAAGCGCATCGTTGGGAACGGCATCCTTGCCGTCCGCCTTCACGCTCACCTCATCGATAACCATGTAGCCGATGGTATCGGGCATATCAAAGGTCAGCTCGATCATTACCACGGGCTCGTCGGGGCTTTCGATACGGATGGTATATTCCTTTACCGTATCCTCCTTATGATCGGAGAAATCCAGACCGTGATCGGTCAGCTTGCGGAAGTTCTCGCCGTCATAGGAGTAACGCACGCTGACCTCATCGGGTAAGAGGGCGGCGTATTTTTTGTTATCGGAGTCCAACAGCAGACCAAAGGTACATTCGTATACGCCATCGGAGGCAATGTTGGTTACCGCCGCACGGATCACGAAGCTGTTCTTATCACTGCTGGCAAGACCTGCAAGGTAAGCACCGTCCGTCTCGCCCGTCCAGTCGGTGTAGGACAAGCCGGAGGTGGCGTAGGTCTTTCTATCCTTCAACAGCTCGCCGATGGAGCTATTGTTGGAGGAAGCGTTGTCGGAGAAGTCAATTACGGGCAGATTCAGTACCACAGCGTTGACGGGGTTCTCGGGATCGTAGTAGAAATCCATTTCTACCTTCTCGATCTCGTAAATATCGTTCACGTCCTGAATGCCGTTTACCAGCTGTGCCTCGAAGAACTGCTCCACAGGCTTGGTCAGGTTGGTATCTACGTTGGCGTAAGGCAACAGGAAGATCTTATCGCTGGGGAACTGATCGATTACCTCGTCATCCTTATTCATCTTCAAGCCGAAGTACATGGCGTAGTAGTATGCGCCGGAGGATGCCTTCTTGCCGATCTGCACCTGGTGAACGTAGTAGGTTCCGTCGGAGGCGGGAACGGTCATCAAGGTGAAGCGACCGGTCAGCTCTTGATCCTTACCAAAGCCGTAAGCGGAGTAATCCAAACGATCCTCCAGCTTACCCGCGGTCACCACGTAACGGCAGTCTACCAGCAGAGATGCAAAGGTCTCTGCGTTATAGGTCAAATACTCACAGCCCTTGAAATAGAAGGTGCCTTTTCCGTCCTGGTAGATCAGGTATTCGCCGGTGGGGTTCTCCACTTCCAGGAAAGCAATATTCTCTCTGCTGACCATGGGGAACATAACCACACCGCCGGACACCAATACGGTATTACCGTCCTTATCAAAGCCATCCAGAGGACGCAATGCAAGCTGCAGCTCCTCTTTTCCGGTGAGCTTCAAAATGGTGTTGGTGAAGATCGCCTCCCCGTCGAAGCCGTAAATCGCGCTGTCGATGGGGCGGATCTTATAGAAGGATGCGTAGGTGAATTCCTCGGTCTTACCGCCCACGACCATCTTAACGCCGTTGAAGGAATCTCCGCTCTTGAAGGAGATATCCACCTTGCCCGTCTGCTTCGCATACAGGGTGGCGTAGGTATAGATGCGGTAGATGTAGGGATCGCTTTCCTCGTTAAGCTCGTTCTCCAAGCGATTGCAGAAAATGATCTCTACGTCGGTGTCCAAGGCGTTCAAAGCGGTCACGGTCTGCTCATCCAGCGTATAGAAGGCGGGCAGAGGCGGTTCCTCTTTCAAAAACAAGAAATATGAGCCCAACAGCAGTGCGGCAACCGCCAAAACCACGCCCACCAGAATGATCTGGTTCTTGATGGTAAAGCGGAAACCACTGCGGCGGCGTTTATTTTCATTGGTTTCGGAGAATACGGAGAGGATCTCCTTTTTCTCCTCCTCGGTCAGCTCGTGGGGATCGCGGGGGTATTCTACCTCCGTTTGCTCCATGGCTTCGCGATTTTCGTTTTGTTCCATGCTCATGTGCGGTTCCTTTCAGAGGAGGATTACAGGTGTCTGCGGCGAACGAAGACTACCAAGCCGGCGATCAAGATCAGCGTGGGAAGAACCGCGCAGATGATGATGCCCAAGCGAGTGGCCACGTTGGTCTCGATAGCGAGTGCCACGTCGTTGATAGATTTGTAGTCGATGTCCAGAGAGTAACGCTCCACGCCCATGGTACGTGCGGCGGAAAGCATCAAAGTACCGTTACCGAAGGCGGCGGAATCGATACTGCCCAGCCCTGCAAAGTCGGTAGAGCCTACCAGCATAACGTACTGGTACTTCATAACCTGGTTGGTGCTGTTTTCGTCTTCAAGATTTACGTAATCGCCGAAGGTGGAAAGGAGCATCAAGGGGTATTTGCCGGTTTGGGGCTCCCCGCCCTGTGCATAGGTGGAGGTTGCACCGCTGTCGGAGGTGAGAACCGTTTCCACAGAGAAATCGTCCTTGGTGCCTGCCGCTGCGGAATACAGCTCAACGCTGTTGGGCATAACCACGCGGATACCGCCGGAGATCAAGCTCTTGGTCAGCTGATACGCCGCACTGTTTTCGGGATTATCGAAATCGGTATAGCACTGCGCGGAAAGATTCAAGGGATCATTACCGAAGTTTGCGGTGGTGTGGCTGATCTGGTGATAAGCCTTGTAGCCCAAGCCCCATTCCTCCAACAGGTAGTCGGACAGGTTGGGAAGCTCGGGGGTCTGATCATCCACCATCACGATCAGGTTGTTAAAGCCGTCGGTGTAATCCATCAGCTTCTCCACCTCTTCGGCGGTAAAGTCTCTGACAGGATCGTTGACGATCATGATCTTGGTACGGGGGTCGATCTCGTCGGTGGCAAGGTCTGCCTCCAACACCTCAAAGCCTGCGTTCATCAGAACGTTTGCCAAGGAGGTAGCAGCCTTTCCCTCAGAAAGCTGAGCGGGCTCGCCGTGACCCTTGGTGAAGGTTACCACCTGGGGCTCGGAAACACAGCTCTGCAGCAGTGCGGTGGTAAGACGAAGCTCACCGTTAAAGCCCACGTAGCTGCCGGTCTCGCTATCCACCATCATAAAGGCGTTCAAGGTCAGCACTCTGGCATGATACTTACCCTCTACGATGATGTTGCTGGAGTTCAAGGTGGTGTTGGTGATCTCGTTGTAGCGAGTCGCCCACTCGGGATCTCTGGTCAGATTTTTGTATTCTACCTTGATACCGCTGTACTCATAAGCATATTCCTCACAGAGGTCACGTACCAAAGCCACGGGATTCAAGCCGTTGAGGCCGTCGCCGGTGCTACCGCTGTAAGTATCGTAAGCATCTCTGTCAGCCAAAAGATAAATGGTAGCTTCCAGATCGCCGGATTCCTCCAAGCCGCCCAGCACGTTGCGGGAAACCTCTCCGATGGAGATGAATTCCTCGGCGGTAAGGTCGATGTTCAGGTTGATAGAGCCTGCTACGGAAGAAATTACCAGGTTCAACGCGATGACTAGCACCACGAAGACTACGGTATAGATGACGGAGAGAGAACCGCGCTTGATGCGGTTATTTCTGCTCTCTTTTTGTGTTTTTGCGTTCATGTTGTTCTGCTCTCCTTTCCGTTATGACCAACGGCGCTTATCGTATACACGCACCGTCAGGAACACAAAGACTGCCGCAAGGGAGAAGTAGTACATAACGGCAGGAATGCTGAGCGCCTGGTTCATAAAGGGCACGTAACGATCCAAGATGGAGAACCACTCCAAAATACCCTGCAACCAAGTGAAGGGGATGGAATCGATCACCAGAGAGACCAAAAGCATTGCCACGATGGCACCGATGGAGGATACCGCCGCGATCAGCTGGTTCTGGGTCAAAGAGGAAAGGAACAAGCCCACGGCAACAAACGCCGCGCCGATCAGGAACACGCCTAAGATGTTCGCCACGATGGAGCCGGTGTTGGGAGTGCCGTACATATAAAGAAGTACGAAGTTGAAAACGTTTGCGATAAAGGTGCAGCCGTAAATGGTGAGCGCGGCCAGGTACTTACCCATAACCATGCCCGTCAAGGAAACGGGAGCGGTCAGCAGCAGCTGCTCAGTCTTGGTACGGCGATCCTCTGCGAACAACTTCATGGTCAGCAGAGGGATCAGAATGGCGAACATAAAGATCATGTAGAGGAAATATTCGCTCAAGCTGGCGGTGCTTTGGTTTGCCAGAGTGGTGAAATAGAACAGCAACCCGGAAACCAACAGGAACATACCGCAGAAGATATAACCGATGGGGGTCACGAAATAAGAGCGAAGCTCTCTTTTATAAATGGCAAGCATCAGTTTTTACCTCCTTTGGCATTTCTTCCCTTACGCTGTTCGCCTACCAAGCGGATAAAGATATCCTCCAAGCTCAGCTCCATGCCTTCCAGACCAACCAGCGGCCAGCCCTTGGAAGCCAGGGTGTAGAACAGCGGCTTTCTTGCATCTACGCGATCCTCGGACTCGATGAGGTAGCTGATGCTGTCGGTATCGCGCTTACCCAGCACGTCAACGGAGCGGATGCCCGCAACGCCCTTCAAGGTCTTGAGAACCTCGTCCTGGGGACCTACCACCTTGGCAACCATCTTACGGGAGCCGTCCACAGCGGTAACCAGATCCTCGGTCTTCTCGTTGGCAACTACCTTGCCCTTGTTAATAACCACGATACGGTCACAAACGGCCTGTACCTCGGGAAGGATGTGGGTGGAAAGGATGATGGTATGCTCTTTACCCAGCATACGGATCAAATTACGGATATCGATGATCTGCTTGGGATCCAAGCCTACGGTGGGCTCGTCGAAGATCAGCACTCTGGGGTTGCCGATCAACGCCTGGGCGATACCCACACGCTGGCGGTAGCCCTTGGAAAGGTTGCCGATCAGACGGTCGTAAACGTCTCCGATCTTCACCACGTCGCAGATCTCACGGAGATGCTGGTTGCGGGGGAAGGTACAGCCCTTCAGATCGTAAATAAAGCTGAGATATTCCTTGACGGTCATATCCGTGTAAAGCGGAGGCATCTCGGGCAGGAAGCCGATGTTGCGCTTTGCCTCCAGAGGGTTCTCCAAAATATCAATGCCATTGACACGGCAGGTACCGCTGGTAGCGGAAAGATATCCGGTAAGGATGTTCATGGTGGTGGACTTGCCGGCGCCGTTCGGCCCCAGGAAGCCCATGATCTCGCCTTCCTCAACGCGGAAGGAAACATCGTCTACCGCCCGTTGCGTACCAAAGACCTTGCTAAGTCCGTTGATTTCGATCATACTTCTTCTCCTTCGTTTTTCTGCTCATGCAGGAGTCCCAGCTCGCGAAGTGCCTGCTGGGGAACCTCTGCGGGACATCCGGTCATCAGCTCGGATGCGTTCTGCACCTTGGGGAACGCCACTACGTCACGCAGGCTCTCTGCGCCTACCATCTGCATTACCAGACGGTCCAGACCCAGCGCCATACCGCCGTGAGGAGGTGCGCCGTAACGGAAGGCATCCAGCAAGTAACCGAACTTGGCGTGGGCTTCCTCATCGGAAAGACCCAACAGCTCGAAGATCTTAGCCTGCAGAACGGGATCGGTGATACGGATAGAGCCGGAGGACAGCTCGATGCCGTTCAAAACCAAGTCGTAGCATTTTGCACGAACGTTGCCTTTGTCCGTTTCCAGATAAGGCAGGCACTCGTCCATTACTGCGGTGAAGGGATGGTGCATTGCCAGCCACTCGCCGCTCTCTTTGTCGTATTCGAAGAAGGGGAACTCAACCACCCACAGGAAGGCAAAGCCGGTTCTCTCGATGCCGAGGCGGTTTGCCGCCTCCAGACGGAGCTGTCCCAGCTGGGTCAACAGCTTATTGGTGTCGCCGTCTGCCATGGCAAGGAGGATGTCGCCATCCTTGCAGTCGGAGATGTTGTAGATCGCCTCCATCTCTTCCTCGGTCATAAACTTGGCAAAGGAGGAGCTGGTCTGCTCTGCACGGCGAACCCATGCAACGCCCTTGGCACCACAGCCCTTGGCGTATTCCACCAGCTTGTCGATGTCCTTACGGGTCATACGGCTTGCCGCATCCTTCAGAACGATGGCACGAACGCTTCCGCCTGCCTCCAGCGCGCCGGTGAACACGGAGAAGCCGCAGTTCTTCACAGCGTCGGAAAGATCGCAGATCTCCATACCGAAGCGGACGTCGGGCTTATCGGAGCCGTAACGCTCCATCACTTCTTTGTAGGTATATCTGGGAATGGGCATGGGAAGATCGATGTTCATGGTCTCAAGGAACAATCTGTGGATATATCCCTCTGCCATGGACAAGATGTCCTCCATGTCCACAAAGCTCATCTCCAGATCGATCTGGGTGAACTCCGGCTGACGGTCTGCGCGAAGATCCTCGTCGCGGAAGCAACGGGCGATCTGCACGTAGCGGTCAAAGCCCGCCACCATGGAAAGCTGCTTGTACAGCTGGGGAGACTGGGGCAGTGCGTAGAAAGAGCCGGGATGCACGCGGGAGGGAACCAGGTAGTCTCTTGCACCCTCGGGGGTGGAACGGATCAGATAGGGAGTCTCGATCTCGATAAAGCCGTTCTCATCAAAATAGTCACGGGTGACCTTGGCCACGCGGTGACGGAACATCAAATTCTGCTGCAGTTTGCTGCGGCGGAGATCCAGATAGCGGTATTTGAGACGAATGTCCTCGGAGGTCTTGCAATCGTCCACGATCTCAAAGGGAGGCACCTCGCTCTCGCCCAGGATCTTGACGGAATCCGCATAGATCTCCACCTCGCCGGTGGGGATCTCCGTATTGATGCTGGAACGAACTCTCACCGTTCCGCACACGGAAAGCACGAACTCGTTACGGCAGGACGCCGCTTTCTCAAACAATGCGGGATCGGTGGTATCGTCAAATGCCAGCTGAACGAAGCCGGTACGGTCTCTCAGATCCAAGAACAACAGATTACCCAAATTTCTCTTCTTTTTGACCCAGCCCATCACACAGACTCTCTCGCCTGCATGCTCACGGCGAAGCTCGCCACAACGGTGGGTGCGGCGGTCGCCGCCCATCAATTCTGCCATCTTTATTCTCCTTCTTTCACGCCCAGCGGCTTGCGCTGGCCGGGATTTTCCAAAAATTCTGCGTAGCGGTAGCCCTGAGCCTCCGCCTGGGCAAGCTGCTTGCCCACTTTTTTCTTCTTTTTCACCAGCGTTACGTCATATTCCTCGTGGAGGGTACGGGCGTAACGGATCGCGTCTGCGATCTGCCCCTCGTCATAGAACAGCGCAATACGCTCCTTCTGCCCCAGCTCACCCCGCTGGCAAAGCACGGAGAAGATTCGCTCGAAGCCGATGGAGAAGCCTACCGCGGGAACGGATTCCCCGGTAAACTTACCGATCAGATTATCGTATCTGCCGCCGCCTGCAACGGTTCCGCCGAAGGCAGGACACTCGATCTCAAACACGGTGCCGGTGTAATAGCCCTGGCCGCGTACCAAGGTGGCGTCGAAGATCACCTGATACTTCCCTTCCGCCAAGGCATTGGTCTGCTCCAAAATCGAGGACAGCACCTCTGCCTCCGCCTCACAGCCGTAAGCCGCAAGGGTCTCAAGGCGAAGGTCGCCGGTGAGGATGGAGAGCAGCTTGTCTGCCGCCTCCTCAGGAAAACCCTTCTCGCAAAGCTCATTCTTCACACCGTCAAATCCGATCTTGTCCGCCTTGTCCACCGTGACGCACACGGTATCGGAGGCCTCTGCGGGGAAGCCGCACCAGATGATCAGATTGCGCAGCAGGTTGCGGTGGTTGATCCGCACCTTGAACTCATCGATGCCCACCGCCAGCAATGCTTCTGCGGTGACGGAGATCAGCTCCACCTCGCAATCCATGCTGTCGGAGCCGAGGATATCGATATCGCACTGAACGAACTCACGGAGTCTGCCCTTCTGAGGACGCTCCGCGCGGTAAACTCTGCCGATCTGAATGGTCTTGAAGGGGGTCTCCAGATCGTTCTTATGGCAGGCATAATATCGGGAAAGAGGCAAGGTCAAATCATAACGAAGCCCCAGATCGCAAAGATTGGCAAAATCGCCTGCGGCAATAGCCTTCTCCAGCTTTTGCCCACGCTTTTCCAAGCGGTAGATCAGCTTCAGGTTGTCACCGCCGTCGCTGTTTTCAAGGTTTTCCAGACATTCCACCGCAGGAGTCTCAATGGCGCGGAAGCCGTTGGCGCGGTAGATGCCTCGGATGGTTTGCATCAAGCTGTCGCGGATGCTGTTTTCGGAGGGAAGGTAATCTCGCATTCCCTCGGTAGGTGTGAGTTTCATAATTCGGTCTATCCTTAAATTTTTCTGCTTTCTAAAAAACCTGTGCGCAAAAATGCACCGCCGATGAACTCGGCGGTCATTACCGCTGAGAACGGGTTATCCGACGAAGGACGTGCTTCTGTCATTGGCACGCCAATCCAGATCTCCGCGCTCCAGCGAAAGGATCAAAGCCTCTGCGGTGGCAATGTTGGTTGCCGCAGGGACGTTGTGGGTATCGCATTCACGGATCAAGGGAACCTCGATCTCCATGTACTCCTGCGCATTGCGGGTATCGCAAAGCAGGATCAAAAGATCCACTTCTCCGTAGGAGATCTTGGATGCCAGCTGATGCGCGCCGCCGTGAGTACCGGAAAGAAGCTTTTCGATGGAAAGCCCGGTAGCCTCGGCAATATATTTCGCAGTCGTCGCGGTAGCGCAAATATTGTGACGGGAAAGCACCCCGCAGTACGCCATACAGAACTCCGTGATCAGTTCCTTCTTTTTATCGTTGGCGATGATCGCAATATTCATATCCTAAAACAACCTTTCTTTATTCGTTCGGGGGAACGCACCTTATATCAATCGGGCAGATTGCCCAAAACGGTACACTCTTCCAAAATAGATTCATTATAAATATATCATTTTCGGTGGATTTTGTCAAGAGGAAACGGTCAAAAGTTGGCGTCTCACCTACATATTTTACAAAAAAATCACATATTTATTACGAGAAAGGAGTCCATTTTCCCATGTATCATTCCGACGGATATTACCACACGCCCTCTCGGGCAGAGGAGATCGGAAAATTCGTGTCGGACACCGGAGCCACCGTCCGCGCCGCCGCCCAGCGATTCGGCGTCAGCAAATCCACGGTGCATAAGGATCTGACATGGCGTTTGAAAATGCAAAACCCCACTTTGTACCAACAGGTACAGTCTGTTTTGCGGATCAACAAAGAGGAGCGGCACAAGCGGGGTGGGAACGCCACACGGCTGAAATATTTGGCGGCAAAGCAGGATAGATATTGACAAATACTTATTTTAGCGGTATACTATGGTAAAGGATCCGACAATTTTCGCACATAGAAAGGGAACGTTATGGCAAAGAGAAGAATGCTGTTCGTCGGCAACGCCCTCATCCGCTTTGCGGTGGGCACGCCCTATATCCCCGCCCCCGGAGAATCCATCCTCTCCGATGGGAACTATACCTTCGCCCCCGGCGGAAGAAGCGCACTGAGCGCCATTGCCGCCGCAAGATTGGGGTACGATGCCGTGCTTTGCGCCCGAGTGGGTGACGACTATTACGGCGACAGATTGGTGGAGGTCTTTGAGAACGAGGGGCTTCACATCGCCAACGTTACCGTGAAGAGAGAGTGCCAGACAGGTCTTTCCCTGGAGCTGACCGAGCCGGACGGCACCAATCGGGAGATCTACTTCCCCGGTGCCAACGCCTTCCTGGATCGCACTTATGCAGAGGGGGCTATGGGCTGTTACCCCGACGCCATCATTGCTTCCTTAGAGGCAGACGAGGAATCTGTGCTACGCCTTTCCGCATTGGCGGAGGAAAAGGGCATCCCCTTCTTCCTGGACGGCTCTGTGCGGAAGGAGGCCATCCCCAAGGACTTTCCCTTTGAGAAGCTGGGTGCCACGGAGCTTTTGATCTTGAATGACGAGGACGCCAAGCTGTTCTCCGGCATCGCCCCCAACACTGAGGAAAACCGCAAGCTGGCGTGCTACACCATCCGCAAGCGGTTTGACGTGCGGTATATCCTGTTGCAGTTGGGGAATACCGGCTCCTTTATCTACGACGGCAAATATTTCAGCGCCATCTCCGGTCCGGAATGCGAGGAGGTTGACCCTGCAGGGGCTTCCGAGGCGTACACCGCCGCATTGATCGGAGAATACCTCCGTGGAGGAGACCTGCGCACCGCCGCGGAATTTGCCTCCGCAGTCTACGCCGCCTCCGCTTCCCGCCACGGCGGATACCAATCCCTCCCCCAGAAAAAAGTATAAGACGAAAACGCAAACCACCGAGGGTGAAGTTCCCTCGGTGGTTTTTTCATCTTATGATATCTCGACCGATCGTTCCCGCTTTTTACAGCGGCGATCAATCGCCAAGCGAACGATCCAACAAGCCCAAACAGCAATGGTCAAAGCAACTCCCCGTTGGTATGAAACACTGTCATCCAAAGTGATCAAATAACCACAGAAGATCATAATGTCTCTCTTTTTCATGCTTTTACACTTCTTTGCGTTTCTTGAGGAAGTGTCCCACCCCCGCAATCAAAAGATCCAAGCCTACGACACAAGCGAAAAACGCGGTGACGATCCACTCCTGCCAAACGGCCGCGAGAAAAGTCCAGCCCAAATCCAAATGTCCTACGATCTGCAAATAAGTACATCCTATGACCAAATGGAAAGCGACGGTCAACGCGCCCTGCAACCACCACGTCCCTCTCCGGGGCTTTACGAAGAAATAGATGGGCGCGGCTATCGCCAGTACCACGATCGTAAGAAG
>JAFYNA010000054.1 GCA_017549925.1 Clostridia bacterium
GCGGGAATGAGGATCTCCTCTCCGGACAACGCGTAAAGATCCGCTCCCGCGGCGCAGGCGCTTCCATAGGTAGGCATCATCGCATCGGGATGCAGTTTTACAAAAGGAACCTTCATTTTCATAGGAAAACCCTATCCTTTACAGCAGATTTGCAATGTCGTAGATCAGCTTTTCGCTCTTTTCCCAGCCCAAGCAGGGATCGGTAATGGATTTCCCGTAGCAGCTCTCGCCGATCTTTTGATTGCCGTCTTCAATATAGCTTTCGATCATCAAGCCCTTCACCATATTGCGAAGGTTGTCGGACTGTCTGCGGGAGTGCAGAACCTCCTTGGCAATACGCACCTGCTGATCGAACTTCTTGTTGGAGTTGTAGTGATTGGTATCCACGATGCAAGCGATGTTCTCCAGGCCCTTTGCCGCATAAGCATCGTAAAGCTTCATCAGATCCTCGTAGTGATAGTTGGGAATGCACTTACCGTCGTTGTCAATGCTTCCGCGCAAAATGGCGTGAGCCAAGGGATTGCCGGAGGAGGTAACCTCCCATCCGCGGTAGATGAAGGTGTGGGAGTGCTGAGCCGCCATAATGGAGTTCAGCATCACGGAAAGATCACCGCAGGAGGGATTTTTCATGCCAACGGGCACCTCGATGCCGCTGGCGGTCAAACGGTGCTGCTGATCCTCAACGGAACGGGCACCGATGGCAACGTACCCCAAAAGATCGGAAAGATAGCGGTAGTTCTCGGGGTACAGCATCTCGTCTGCACAGGTCATTCCCGTCTCGGTGATGACACGGGTGTGGAGATTGCGAATGGCAAGCAGACCTGCCAGCATATCCGGCTTCCCGTTAGGGTCGGGCTGATGGATCATTCCCTTGTAGCCGTCACCGGTGGTACGGGGCTTGTTGGTGTAAATGCGGGGAATGATCAGGATCTTATCCTTCACGTCCTCTTGGATTCTTGCCAAACGGTTTACATAATCCATCACAGACTCCTCGTAATCCGCGGAGCAAGGGCCGATGATCAAAAGGAACTTGTCGCTTTTTCCGGTGAACACATCAGCGATCTGAGCGTCTCTTGCCACCTTTTGGGCTTTGACTGTATCGGAGAGGGGATAAGCCTCCTTGATTTCTTTGGGAACGGGTAATTTTCTGTGGAATTCCATGGACATGGCGGGAGTCTCCTTGGGTAAGCTAGCTTGCATTTGAAATATGAATTATTTTACGCCAAAAAGCACTGTATGTCAATACAAATTTTTCTTTTTCACTTTAAAATGTAAAAAGATGCGCGGATCTTTCCCTCTTTTCTTGACAAGAAGCCTTCGGATATGGTATGATAAAGGCGTAAAATTATACCCCCCGAAAACGGAGGACACTTATTATGAAAAAAATCTGTCTGTGTATGCTTTTGATTGCGGCGATGCTTCTTGCTGCCTGCGGTGATGCCGTAGAGCAAAGCCTCGGTGCCGGAAATTCATCTTCTGCCGAAGAAGTTGCCTCCTCCGTGACACCGGAATCCTCTGTGGACGAGAGCAGTGTGTCTGCAGAGTCCTCCGAGCAGGAAGAGTCTTCCGAGCCCGAAGAGTCCTCTGAACCTGAAGAATCCTCCGAGCCGGAAGAATCCTCCGAACCCGAAGAGTCCTCTGAACCCGAAGAGTCTTCCGAGCCCGAAGAGTCCTCTGAACCTGAAGAATCCTCCGAGCCTGAAGAATCCTTCGAACCCGAAGAGTCCTCCGAGCCCGAAGAGCCGGATGACCCCAAGGAGGAACCTCCCGTTTCCTCCATTTCTTCCGTGGATCGCACCCTGCGTGCCAAGGAAGTAGCCAAGGGCTGCAAGTATACCTCTTCTTTCCAAACCAGCGAGCAGTACAAGGATGACGGCACCCTTTTGACCGACGGAAACATTTCCTTGGATTTTGATAGGGAGACCTGGGCCGGCTATATGAGACCCGGGAATTTCAACATCGTGCTGGATCTGGGGTCGGTGAAGGACGATCTGGCGGACTTCTCCGTGCATAGTCTTCGTCTGCTTTCCTACGGTATCGGCTCTCCCGCTACCGTACAGTTCGAGATTTCCACCGACGGTAAAAATTACCAAACCATCGGAACGGCATACCGCTCCTCGGCTCTGAATTCCTTGGGAGCCTTTACCTATCAGCTCAAGCTTGCCGAGACCGTTTCTGCGAGATACGTGCGTTTTTCCTTTACCGCGGGGGATAGCTCCTGGGTGTTCATAAGTGAGCTTTCCGTGCGCTCCTATCTTCCCGACACGGAGGAAGTTGGGCTGTATTACGGCGATTCCACGCTCCCCAAGGTGGATCCCAAGGATTACTGGCCCAAGGCAGAGCAGAATAACACTAAGAAAAATCTGATCGCAGGCAAGCAGCCTTACATCTTCAGCGAGGAAGAGATCGATTTTGCCAGAGCTACCGAGTATTACAACAGCATCCAGGCATTGCCCCTCCTCACCGATGGGAAGTTTGCAACCCGCGCTACCTATTCCGATCCTGCGTTGGTTCATTTCACCGGCGCCATCGGACGTACCTTGACCTTTGATCTCGGTCATACCTCTGCTGTTTCCGGTGTGATGCTGCGCTTCTTAAAGGAAGATTCCTCCGGTGTCCAGCCTCCTCAGCGGATCGTGGTTTATGTGTCCGTAGATGGCGAGAACTGGGAGAAGGTTTACGACGGGGAAAATAGTGTCCAAGGAACCAATATCTACCAAAAGAAAGAGATCTCTCTGAAAAACACTTATAAAGCGCGCTTTGTTCGTGTTTACTTTACTGTTTCTTCCCACGTGTTCTGCGATGAAATCGAAGTCTACGGAACCACCGCGATTCCCGAAAATGCAAAAGATCCCAAGGCTACCGCGGAAGAAGAGGTTGAAGATCTCGGCTACGTGATGCCCGAGGACTTCTTGGGAGTACACAATGTACTGCTGTCCTACAACTGCCTGCCGGAGGATGGCAAGCATTCCGAGGCCGGCTTGATCACCGTGGAGGAATATCTCCCTCACGTGGGTTATTATGATGAGAGCGGTAAGCTGGTGGATACCTTCTTTGACGGCTTCCTGTATCTGCCTTATACCTCCTTCAACTATTCCGACTACGCCAAATCCTTTGAGGGCTGGCAGTTCTACGTAGATGATATTTACGCCGAAGGCCGTAATATGGATGCCTTGAACCAAGCGGTGGGCATCGTTGGCGACGAGCTGAACCTTACGGACTACAAGTGCACCGTGTTCACCTCCATCCTTTATACATTCAAGACCTTGGAGAGCGGTGCCGTGAACTCCTTCGGCGATATTGACGGAGACGGTGTTAAGGATAGCTTTTCCAGCATCGAGAACCGCAAGAAGGCCATCAAATGGATCATCGACCAGGAATATCAGCGCTTCCTGGCGGGTGGCTATGACAATTTGGAATTCGGCGGCTTCTATTGGTTCGAGGAATTCCTTTCCTTGGGTGATCCCGCCGAGAAGGAATTGACCCTGTACGCCTCTAACTATGTTCACTCTCTGGGGCTGAAGCTGTTCTGGATCCCGTGGTATTGCGCTTCCGGTTACGATAAGTGGCAGGAATACGGCTTCGACGTAGCTTGTATGCAGCCCAACTATATGTTTGGTAACAAGGGCAATCCCGATGTGCTGCGCTTGACCGCAGAGAAGACCAAGCATTTGGGCATGTGCGTGGAGATCGAAATGAACTCCGTGAACAACGCTGCCGACGTTCAGCGATACATGGAATACCTTGCCGCAGGTGCAGAATACGGCTATATGGATGCTGTCAAGATGTACTATCAGGGCGGTGTTCCCGGGGCCTTCCATGCGGCATATCTTTCCGAAGACCCCTTCAAGCGGGCGGTCTACGATATGACCTATCTCTTCGCGAAAGAGAAGTTTACCGCAGAGCCTCCCACCTATACTGTGGGTGATGTTGATTTTACAGGGAAGAACGGGTCCGTTTCCGGCAGCTTCTCTCCCACGGCGGACAAAGCCTTCTACGTGGAGCTGGCAGTATCTCCCACCCATGGTGACCTCTGCCTGAACAGCGACGGAAGTTTTATCTACTACGCTCGCGATGGCTTTACCGGTACAGACCGTTTCGCACTGCAGCTGAACTTCGGATACGCCGTTACCCAAGAGATTGTGATTACTGTGACGGTGGAATAACCTTTCCCATCCGTTGACTATACAAACGAGAAAAAGGACGAAAACAGAATTATGAGAAAAGTAATTGCATTTTTCCTGGCACTTTCGTTTTTGCTGGGAACATTGCCGGTCTTTGCCGTTTCTGCGGCTGTCGCAGGGTATTGCGGCGGGGAAGGGAATGAGAACGGGATCTCCTGGTCCTTTGATTCCTCCACCGGCACGCTGACCATTACAGGTGCAGGAGCGATGGAAAACTGGTACCACGAGATGGATCTGTCCATCGTTGCCGATTACGGATATAATATCGAAGATTATCTTCCCGCCGGAAAAGACTATGTCTATACCCCGTGGTATTCCTTCCGAAACGATATCCTTCACGCCGTGGTCTCCGACGGCATCACCACCCTGGGTGATTTCACCTTCAGCGGCTGTACCAAACTGAAGGATGTAACGCTGGGGAAAGATCTTACCGTCATTGGACACGCCGCCTTCGAGAAATGCGAGTCTTTGCAAGGCATCGCCATCCCCGAAAAGGTGAAGTCCATCGGTGTCGGTGCCTTTTACAGCAATATAGGTCTTACCTCCGTTGTGATTCCCGAGGGCGTGGAGAGCTTGGATTACGGTGCATTCTCCTTTTGCAGCAATTTGAATGAAATCACCCTGCCCGCTACCCTTAAAAACATGAACGCACTTTGCTTTGCCTTTTGCGAAAAGCTTGCCTCCGTTGCGATCCCCAAGGATGTGCAGGGGATCGGTGCGTATACGTTCTATGAATGTAAGAGCATGAAGACCGTTACCTTTGCAGGGGATATCAAGTACATCAACAAAAGCGCCTTTGAGAACTGTCTCAGTTTGACGAAGATCACCATTCCCGCGTCGGTTACGTCTATCGATCCTTCTGCCTTTACCAAATGCAGACGCTTGCTCATTTTTAACGTTTTTGCAGGCTCTTACGGCGAGGCGTTCTGTAAAGAGAATTTCTCCGGGGAAAAATATACCATCAACCTGGTGGAACATCAATGGACTGCCGTCAAGATAGTAAAACCCACCTGTGGTTCCCGGGGCTATACCCTCGAGAAATGCGAGAATTGCGGTCAGCAGCGCGAAGCGAACGTTTTGGAGCCTACCGGCGTCCATTCCTTCGGCAGCTATAAAGTCATTTCCAATGCCGGCTGCGGGATCGAAGGCTTGCGAGTCAGAACCTGCACCACCTGCGGTTACGAGGATTCTGACGTAGTTCCTGCTTGGTCACATATCTACACAGAGTGGACTGAATTAAAAGCTGCCACTTGCGCGGAAGAAGGGGAAAGATCCCGTCTCTGCTACTCCTGCGGAATCATCGAGATCGAAACGATCGAAAAGCTCCCTCATGCTATGGATGCGTGGGAGATGATCGCAGATTCCACCTGCTCCGAAGAGGGCAGCAAGAGCCGTTCTTGCGAGAAATGCGGTTTTGTTGAGATTCAAGCAATCCCCAAAAAGCCGCACACCTATACTTCCTTGGAAACCTCTCCCACCTGCGAGGAAAGCGGCTATACCATTTATTCCTGCCATTGCGGATATTCCTACAAGGAGGAGCATACCGCGCCCACAGGACATTCTTACAGCGAATGGATCATGACCGAGCCCGGTGTGGAAACCGGTACCTGCTCCACTTGCGGTAAGACGGAGACCCGCAAGGCTACTCCCAACTACGATGTGGACGGCAATGGCACCATAGAAGAGACCGATCTGACCCTTTTGATGTCCGTTCTGGTAGGGAACACCTCTGCCGAGGAACTGAGCACCGATATGGATTTCGACGGCAAGCTCACCGTTTACGACTGCGTCTTGCTGATGCAGTATTTAGAAACTTTGGTATAACAAAAGATCCACCGCTTCCTTGGCGGTGGATCTTTCATAGATCTTATCTGTTTCTGAAAACGCCGATCTTCAGCTTCTCCAGCTGCTCGGGTGTGCAGGAGCCGGTGGCAAAGAATGCCACGCCCACTGCGCCTGCCTTACGGCATTCCTCCACCTGCTTGGTGGATTCAATGGTAGGCAAATGGTTGTACATAGGTGCGATACCGGAAATGTTGGGTGCTTCGCCGTAGTTTTGAACCATGTAAGCCACCTCGGCACCCACGTCCTCTGCATCGTTGAGATACGCCATGGGGAAGATGGCATCCAGCCAGCCCTGCTTGACCCAGTAACGCCAATCCTGACACTTCAAGCGGATCGCCTCGTCGGGGTTGCCGAACACCGCGGTGGACAGCATAATATCCCGTCCGCCTGCACGGTATTCACAGATCATATCGTAGACGCTCTTTACGTAAGAGGTGATCTTCTGAGCACGCCATGCCGTAAAGGTCTCCCAATCCTTGTGATCGGTGTCGGGAATGGTATCCAAATCGATCCCGCTGTCCTTTTTGAACATCTCCTTGGTAACCTCTTCAAATCCGGCGGAATGATCGATTCCGTGGATCACGGGGTAACGGATGTAATCCAACTGCAGACCGTCGAAGTCGTAGCGATCCAGCAGATCGCGGATCATGCCCAACAGCAGCTCTTGCACCTCGGGCAAAGCGGGGTTCAGGAAATAGAAATCATCATAGGCATCGTGAAGCAGACCGCCATCCTTGCGGCGTGCCATCCACTCGGGATGCACCTCTGCCATGGGACAGCCGTGGGATTTCACACCGAAGAAGAAATCCTCAAACCAAGCGTGGATCTTGATTCCGTGCTTTTTACCGTTACGGATCAAGGATTCGATGACGTCAAACCCGTTGTCGTGTCTGGGACGCACGGGCAGGAAGTCGTAAACACACTTCAATGCGTTGGCATAGCCCTCGTAGTTGGTCTCGATGAGCATCAGATTGAACCCTGCGTCGCGGAACTTGAGGATGGTTTCCTCAACCTCTTCTTCGCTCCTCTCGTGGGGACGGTGCCAAACACCGCGGATCTCATCGGAAACAGAGCGTGCAGTGTAGTAATAAGCTTCCTCAGTGAGGGTATCCACCTCTGCAAAACGCTGTTCTGCCAAGGCTGCCTTCGCCTGAGCGATCAACTGCTCCGCCTTGTCTCTCTGAATGTCTGCCTTGTCCGCAATGCAGTCATCCAGGCGCTTCAAAACCTCGTGGATCTTCTTCTCGCCATTCAACTGCAGGGAACGCTGATCCACCTCGGCGGTGAGAAGCATATTATCCCGATCCAAAATGATCTTCGCGCCGATGCATACCGCATCCGCGATAAATCTTGCGGCGGCACCGTGACCGGAGATCACGTATCCGCCCTCGGGAATTTCGTTGTTGTTCTTTCCGTAGCGGATTACCCGTCCTTCCAAAACGCAAGCCTCGATACCGTAGGTGTTGGTACCGGTGTGGCCGCTTCCGTCGTAAATAACCAGCTCGTTGGCACCGCGGAATCCGTTAAATTTCGCAATGGGAAAGGTTTTCATAGAAAAAATCCCTCCTATCAAGTATTTCAGTATTACTTACCATTATACCATATCTTTTGCAAAAGTCAACCGCCATTCAATTATTCTGTGTAAAAATCGACAGCAGGTGAACCATGTATCTTTCCATGAACCAAGCCTTCCGCAAAACCTTCGGGAAAAAGGGATATAAGATCGCACTTTCCGCAGGAATGACCTGCCCCAATCGGGACGGCACCTTAGGAACTCGCGGCTGTATCTTCTGCAGTGGAGCAGGGGAGTTTGCTCAAAAGGGAGCTTCCGTTACCGCCCAGATCGAAGAGGGTGCCAAACAGATCGAAAAGAAAAACAAAGACGGTCTTTACATCGCCTATTTTCAGGATTTTACCAATACCTACGCACCGTTGCCCCGTCTGCGGGAGCTGTTTTACGAGGCCATTCGTCACCCTCGGGTAGCGGTGCTTTCCATCGCCACCCGCCCGGATTGTCTCCCTCCCGAGGTGCTGACTCTTTTGGAAGAGTTAAACCGCATCAAGCCTGTTTGGGTGGAGTTGGGATTGCAGACTGTCCACGAATCTACCGCGGAATTTATTCGAAGAGGCTACCCCCTTTCCGTGTACGATAATGCCGTGGAGGAACTGCACCGACGGGGCATTACAGTGATCACCCATTTGATCCTGGGTTTGCCGGGTGAGACACCCGAGATGGTCTATCAAACGATCTCCCACGTAGGAAGCAGAACCGACGGCGTGAAATTCCATCTGCTTCACGTTGTCAAGGGCACAGATCTGGAGCCCCTCTATCGCCAAGGCTTGATCTCCGCCATGTCCTTCCCCGCCTACGCCCGCCTTTTGGGCGAGTGCATCAACCGTCTTCCTCCTCACGTGGTGATCCACCGTCTGACGGGGGACGGGGACAAGCGTACCCTGCTGGCGCCCCTTTGGAGCGGCGATAAAAAGCACGTCCTCAACAGTCTCAGCAGATTTTTTGCGCAAGAAAATGTTCGACAAGGCAAACTATATCTTGACAAGTAATCTTTTAACCGCTATAATGAATAAAAGCGAAAAAAGGAGATCCAAAGCAATGTTTGTAATCTTATCCGGTTGCGCCGCTGTGGGCAAGAATACCGTGATCAATACCCTTTTGGGAGAGGAAAATTCCTCCTTTGGCTTTATGCCGACCTACACCACCCGCTCCCCCAGACCCGGCGAGGTGGAGGGCTTTCCCTATCATTTTCTGACGGAAGAGGAATTCCGCAAAAAGATTGAGGAAGGGGAGCTTTTTGAGCACGAATTCATCCACACCAGCTTCTACGGCAGCTCCCGCAAATTGTTGGCGGAAGCCCTGGCTACGGGTAAGACCATTATCAAGGATATCGACGTCAAGGGTGCTGTAAATCTGGGCAAGATCTTAAAGGACGAGGTCAAGGTCGTTACTGTTTTCTTGTACATCGGCAAGGAGGAATTGGAACGCCGTCTTGTTGGCAGAGGCGATTCTCCCGAGCAGATCCGTATTCGGATGTCCCGCTACGAGGAGGAGATGTCTTACTTTGATTCCTTCGACTATAAGATCGAGAACGTTCGCTTGGAGGATACGGTTTCGTTGGTTAAGAAGATCGTAGAAAAGGAATCCTCCCTTGCTTGACAGTTTGTTACCTTTGAGATCATTGAAAAAGGAGGCGTTGGCTTTTGAAAACAGAATTGATTTTTGACGAAATGTCCGAAACCATCATTGCCACCGCGGCGAAGCTTGCATCGGAATCCGGCACAGAAACCATCAACGTCCGCCGTATTTTGCAGGAGCTTGGTATCACCAACCGCGTGTTTTATAACCGTTTCCACAACATTAACGAGGTTTTGCAGATCGTTTACGAGCGTTTGGCTCTTCAGATCCGCAAGAGCCTTGCGGCTGGCTTTGACTCGGAGAGAGAGTTCTTTTCCGGGGTCATCGATATCGTTACCAACACCCTGATCATGTCCTACGAGCTGAAGATGAAGATGAACGTATACGTCTTCAACAGCGATTCCACGGGAGTGGATAACTACCTTTGGTGGAAGAACGAGATCGTCAAGCTCATCGAGCTGGGCAAGTCCAAGGGATGCCTGCGGAAGGATCTGGACAGCGAGGTCATGAGCTACGCGGTATGGTGCTTCATCCGCGGCTATAACGCCGATGCGGTGGGCAGAGAATTGCCGCCTGAAACGGCTGTCAAAAACTTCAAATACGCCTTCGGTGTCTTGCTGGAAGGCATGAAGGCATAACGATGTAAAAAAATCTTGCGTATCCTCTTTATGTGAAAAGGAAACGCAAGATTTTTGTTTTTTTCATTAGCGCATTTTTCGTTGACAAATCCTCGGGAAAGTATTACAATACCAATGAAGCGTTATTCTTCCGGTTCGGGCATCAACCGCGCAAACGCCGTCTCCAACAACGGGAGCGGGTCGAAGAAGGTCTGCAAGGCGGGGATCATACCCGTTTCCTCGGGGATATAAAGGGTCAAAGCCAGCAGTCCGTCGGTGCATCCGCTACGGCTGACGCCAAAGGTCCATCCCATCTTCTCCGCAATCATCTGGATCAACAGCAGATCAAAGCAGGCATCTCGGTAGTCGGAGTCCAAAAGCTTGCCGCCGAAGTAGCAGGAGAGAAATTCCTCCAGCACCTCCTTCTCCATGGCAGGCTCAAACAGAACGTGGAAGGCAAACTCCCCATCCAAAACGCGGGTCTCAGCACGAATACGCCCGTCGGCGGAATTTTCTGCCGCAACGGAAAGCATGGCAGAGACGGCAAAACGGATCATTCCGGGATTGCCCCTTGCCACTACGGTTCCCTCCGTCTCCGTGATGGAAAGGCGGACCCCGTTGGGGCGCAGAAACCGTACGGCGCAATCCAGTATGGGGTGAACACATCCCGAAAGCTCTACGGCGGAATCACGGCTCAACCTGCCTGCGGTTACGGAAAAATATGCCGCCATGGCGTTCTGATAGCGAAGCACCCGATTGTGTCGCCGCCGTATTTCCGTAAGCTCTGCAGGAGAACAGCTCGGCTCACAAGGGATTTCCGTCTGCCGATCAATGTTTTCCGCGAAGAACGAGGGAAGCTTCAACGCCAGATCGGAGACGTATTTAGCCATATACGCAGTAATGGTACGGATGGCAACGCAATATCCCGTCTTAAAGCGACGAATCACCGCACCGTAGCAGTTTTCTTCCGTAAGGTCAAAAAACAGCTCTTCTCCCACTGCCATCCTCGCGATCCTCTCCGCCGCCTTCTTGGTGACGTAAACGTCGATCCTTGCACGGATCCTCATATGAAAGCTTCTCAGGCGGGAGGCCTTGTTGCGGTAAACAATAAACCGCCGATCATCCAAAAGAAACGCGGGGTAAGGGAGTCTGTCTGCCTGCTCTTCCGTGAGAAGAGCCTCGTAAGGCGACGCAACCGTCATCACAAAAAAACACCTCGCATCAAAATATATTTATTCAAGAAAAGGAAAGTAATCTATGGCACATTTAACGGTCGAATTTTTTTCCAACGTGTTGGGGAAGTGTACCACTATGGAGGTCATTTTGCCCCAGACCACTACTACGCAGATCGGTATGCAGGGAGTAGATGCCTCTGACACCTATCCCGTTTTGTACCTCCTGCACGGAATGTCCGACGATCATTCCATCTGGCTTCGCCGTACCTCCATCGAGCGGTACGTTTCCCAAATGGGAATTGCGGTGGTAATGCCCAATGCAGACCTCAGCTTTTACACCGATATGAAGGTGGGCGGCCGCTATTGGACCTTCTTCTCCCAAGAGCTTCCTCAGATCTGCCGCGGCTTCTTCCCACGGATCTCTCCCCGTCGTGAGGATACCTTCGCCGCAGGACTTTCCATGGGCGGATACGGCGCATGGAAGTTGGGTCTGGGCTGTCCCGAGCGTTTTGCCGCCGTGGCATCTCTGTCCGGCTGTCTGGATATCGTAGCCACCGTCAAGCGCAACCAGGTAGGCAATCCCGCTTACTGGAACAGTCTCTTCGGCTCCGTGGAGGAGCTGCAGGGAAGTGATAACGACCTCTTGGCACTGGCACAAAAGGTTGCCGCATCCTCCTGCCGCCCCGCACTGTATGCTTGTTGCGGTACCGAGGATTTCCTGTACAAGGAAAATCAAAATGCCATCGCCCACGTGCGTTCCTTGGGGCTGGAGCTTACCTATGAGGAAGGCCCCGGCGCACACACCTGGGAATTCTGGGATGAATACATCCGCCGCGTGCTGGAATGGCTTCCCATCAAACGATAATTATACCACGCTGTTTCGCTAAAATCAAGCAAAAACTTTACAAGATCCGAAGGAGGCGCCCACTTTTATGAAAATTCTTTCCATCGGCAACAGCTTTTCCCAGGATGCCCATAAATATTTGCCCCGCCTCGCCATGGAAAACGGCGTCCCCATGGAGCTGTATAATCTGTACATTGCGGGCTGCAGCTTGGAAAAGCATTGGGAAAACGCCGTGTGGAACAAACGCAACTACCTGTTGGAAAAGGACGGTGTTTCCACAGACCGCTACGTTTCCCTGCGGGAAGCCCTGGAGCTTGAGACCTGGGATGTGGTCACCTTTCAACAGTCAAGCCCATACAGCGGTATGCCTCAAACCTACGTGCCTTATCTGACCTCCTTGGCCAAGCTGGTGCGTTCCGCCCATCCTACGGCAGAGCTGTATTTCCACCAAACTTGGGCATACGAATGGGGCGCAGACCGTCCCGGCTTTGCCCATTATCAAAACGATCAGTGGGAAATGTACCGCCGCATCTCAGATGCCTCCTTGATGGCCTCAAAGCTGTTGGATGCGCATTTGATCCCCGTGGGGAGCGTGATCCAACGCCTCCGCGAGACGGTTCCCGCCTTCGATTTCCAAAACGGCGGTATGTCTCTTTGCAGAGACGGCTTCCATCTGTCCTTGGATTACGGCAGATTTACCGCCGCCGCAGTGTGGTTCCGCGTGCTGTGCGGCAGACTTCCCCAAGCCCAAAGCATGGAGCATTTGGGCCCCACCTTGCTTGCCCGGATCCTGCAATGCACAGAGGAATTCTTTGCATAAACCGAAAATTTAACAACACCGCTCAAAACGCCCTGTTTACGGGGCGTTTTTTGAATAACCCCGCCCAAACTGCATATATTGAATACATAAAAAAGAAGTGGGCTTGCGACTTTGCCCACAGTACCCTTTAGACCGCCCGCTGTGCGGGTTACGAAAGGCATGATGATAACTATGTGTTCCATTTGCGGCATTTTCGGCAACGGCGACAAAAGCGCAATCAAGGAAATGAATACCTCCATGTGTCGGAGAGGGCCGGATCAAAACGGCTATTTTCGGGCAGGCTCCCTGTGCGCAGGACATAACCGCCTTTCCGTCATCGACCCGGAGCATGGTCTCCAACCCATGACCGTTTTCCACCGTGAAAATCAGTATACCATCGTCTACAACGGTGAGATCTACAACCGAAAAGAGCTGAACCGTGAGCTTGCCTTGGCAGGCATCTCCGTAGCCACCCAATCCGATACCGAAACCGTCTTGTGGTCCTATGTGCTATGGGGAAAGCACTGTGCCGAAAAGCTCAACGGCATCTTCGCCTTCGCCGTCTACGATCAACGGGAGGATATCCTTTTCCTTTGCCGTGACCGTCTAGGTGTCAAGCCCCTCTATTATACCTTCGCAGAGGATACCTTCGTCTTTTCCTCGGAGCTGAAGGGCATCCTTGCCTACCCGGGGGTGAAGCGGGAGCTGGATCAAAACGGCGTCTTCGAGTTGCTCTTCTTAGCCCCCGTCACCCTGCCCCAAAGCGGCACCTTCAAGGGGATCCGGAAGCTCCTGCCGGGAGAATACGCCTTTTTGAAAAACGGCACCCTGGAGAAGGCGGTGTATTGGAGCCTCGCTCCCAAGCCCTTTACCCAAACCCGAGAAGAGGCTATTGAGACCGTACGCTTTTTGGTCACCGATGCGGTGGAACGGCAAATGGTCAGCGACGTGCCCCTTTGCACCCTGCTGTCGGGCGGCTTGGATTCTTCTGTGATCTCCGCCTTGGCGGCAAACCATTGCAAGGGAAAAGGGGAGACTCTTTCCACCTATTCCTTTGAATACGCCTACAACCGCAAGAACTTCAAATCCTCTCTCTTCCAGCCGGAAAGCGATGATGTCTACGCCTCTTGGCTGGCGGAAAAGCTGGGCACAAGGCACACCGTCCTCACCGCAGAAAGCAAGGATGTGTTCAGCCTGCTGAAAACCGCTGTGGATGCCCGAGATCTGCCGGGACAGGCGGATATCGATTCCTCCCTTCTGCTGTATTGCGGCATGATCAAACAGCACCACACCGTAGCCCTCTCCGGGGAATGCTCCGACGAGATCTTCGGTGGCTATCCCTGGTTCTACCGTCCGGAAATGCTGGAGCGCCCCTTCTTCCCGTGGTTGCACGATCCCTTCGCCAGAGCCTCTCTGTTCGATCCCGCCTTTGCTTCACCCGATGTTGGCTACCGCTCCCTTTCCGCTCATTACAAGGACTTTGTGGCCTCTGTAGAGCGCGGTGGGGAAGACGACGACGAAATGTACCGCTCTCGCATCGCCACACAGCTTTCCGTATGGTATTTCATGCAATCTCTGCTGGAACGTAAGGACCGTATGTCCATGTATAACGCCGTTGAGGTGAGAGTCCCCTTTGCGGACCATCGGATTTTGGAGTATGTCTACAACGTACCGTGGAAATACAAATTCGAAAACGGTGTAGAAAAATCCCTTCTGCGTTCCGCCATGGAGGGTGTCCTGCCGGATCGCATCCTCCACCGTAAAAAGAGTCCCTACCCCAAAACCCACGATCCCGCCTACGAGCTGTTGACCAAAACCGCCCTATTGGCCATCGTCAACGATCCGGGAAGCCGCCTCTACCACCTGCTGAACCGCAAGAAGCTGTTAAGCTTTATGAATGGCGAAGACACCACCTGGTTCGGACAGCTGATGGCCCGTCCTCAGCTTTACGCGTGGCTTTTACAGATGGAATATTGGCTGGAAACCTACCGCGTTTCCTTCGTGTGATACAGATGTTTACATTTTAACTGTTGACAGAATGGAAAATCTGGTGTAAAATATTGTCGAATAGGAGGGATCACAATATGCACCACCTCAAAAAAACTCTCAAAGTCATCATACCGCTTTTTTTGACGGTACTTCTTTTGGCGGCTTTTTCTGCTTGTGAGCAGGAGGAGATCTCCGCGGAAAGCTCCTCGTTCTCCGAAGCGGTTTCTTCTGTGACTCCTTCCGAGTCTTCCGTGGAGGAATCTGCGGAATCTTCTGTCGAGGACTCCTTCGAGGAGTCTGCCGAGACCCCTTCTGAGGAAACTTCCTCCGAGGAAGAGCCCGAGCCTCCCGCACCTCCCACCTACGAGCTGTTAAATCTTTCTGTGGAGGCTATCCCGCCCGCCGAGAATCTGTCCTTTGTTATGGTGAACAAGAACATTGATACCGCCTTGGATGCGTTTTTAAAGACTTACGAGGGCAGTTATCCCGCTGTTTCCGATGTGGTTTACACCGAGGATTCTCTGCAGGTCTGCGTGGTCTACGATGTCTTGGCGTTATACGGGGCTTTCCAGGCGAAATATCTGTGGTACACCTTTGACTGTACCAACGGCACTCTGACCTCTCCCACCAAGGAGCGTCCTACCGCCTACGAGTACGATAAGAATACCCACAATCAAAAGGGCTACTTCTGGGTTGATTACGAGGAGGCCGCTTCCGGCGAGCCCTGCCCCTACGTGGTGCTGTATCACGAAAACGGTGTCAATACCACCCTCTGCTTTGAGGAGACCGCTTTGGAATACGTGCGTGTGATTCGTCAGACCGATACCCACGTGGTGCTTTCCGTTTCCCGCAGGGGTGAGCGGTATTACCGTGTTTTGAACCGAGAGGGAAAGGTGATCGCACAGCTGGAATGGATCTCCGACGTCAGCTCCATCACTCCCTTGATGTTTGACGAGAAGTATCTGTATTGCAAAAAGGATTCCGACGAGGATTTCGTGTACGATACCATCGGCGCCATCGATCTCAGCACCGGAAAATATCAAGATATCTTGGTGGTGGGCAATTCCGATTATTGGACGTATTTTGCCGATGGAAGCGGAATCGCTATCTACGATAACGAGTTCCAGCCCGATACCATCCTCTACTATGCTACCGCTACTCACAAGCTGCTGACCTATCCGGCAAAGCGCCGTGTGGAATCCTTGGATACCTTCTACGGCACCTTGTACGGTACGATCCATGGGGATGACGTTTACGTGTTCCTTTGGGATGCAGAGAGCAAAACCCTGTTCCAGTCTCAGGAGGGCTACCCGGATGGCTGCCGCTTGGCAGTGGGGAAGGGAAGCGTTGCCGTAATGCACGACGGCGTACTCTCCGTCTACGTGGAAAAATAAAAAAATGAAAGGCGTGTCCCGCAATAGGGACGCGCCTTTTTCACGTGACGTTACGTCATCTGCTTTCGCACCTTCAAAAGTGCATTTTTTTCCAAGCGAGAGATCTGGGCCTGGGAGATTCCGATCTCCTCCGATACCTCCGTTTGGGTCTTGCCGTTGTAAAACCGCAAGGTTAAGATCCGCTTTTCCCTGGGAGTGAGACTCTCCATGGCCGTGCCCACCGCAATATGATCCAGCCAGCTTTCGTCTGTATTCTCCGTATCTCCCACTTGATCCAACACGTAAACCGAGTCCCCGCCCTCAGAATAGACGGGCTCAAACAACGAGATGGGGTCAATGATGGCCTCCAGTGCGTTTCGCACCGCCTTGGGGGATTCCCCCAGCTCCTTTGCGATCTCCTCCGGAGAGGGCTCCCTTTGTTTTTCAAGGCTGAGCTTTTCCTTGGCCTTCATGGCTCGGTAAGCCAGATCCCGCACCGAACGGGGAATTCTGAGCATACTGTTGTCCCGCAGATAACGGCGGATCTCGCCCACCACCAAGGGAACCGCATAGGTGCTGAACTTCACCTCCTGGGTCAGATCAAAATGATCCACTGCCTTGATCAAGCCGATACAGCCGATCTGGAACAGATCGTCGGGATTTTCTCCTCTGTTTTGAAAGGATTGGATCACGCTCAGCACCAGCTTCAGGTTGCCGGTGATCAGCTTCTCCCTGGCCGCCTTGTCGCCGCTTTGCGCCTTGGTCAGCAGGTCTCTTTTTTCCTCCTCCGTCAGTACGGTGAGCTTGGACGTGTTGATTCCGCAAATTTCTACTTTATGATACATAAAAGCCTCCGCTTTGGGATGATGACTTTAGTCTTCCCAAGAACGAGAGGCTTTCTGTGTACAGAGTGTGACTTGACTATGAAATGTGAGGAAGTGCTTAGATACGCAGGGTCTCCAGCTCAACGGTCTCTTTGCGAACCTTTGCCTTGTCCTTCATGCCCATCAAGAAGATGATGGTGCCGATCAAAGCAAACAGCAGGCTGAAGCAGAGCAGCTTATAGAAGGTTGCCGCGTAGTTGAAGGCGGGGTCGGATGCGGTGGAGCGGAGATGGATCAACCACATAGCGGGAATGGACATGGCCTTCCCCAAAGCAAATCCCTGCGCCTTGGCAAACTCTACGAAGGTGCCGAGGTACTGACCCAGCATAACGCAAACCAAAGAAACGGATGCAACGATAGCGTAAGCGCTGTTGCAGGGCTGCTTGCTGAACAGAGTGAATCCGCGGTATACCAAGAACGCGGTGACGAACCCGAAAATGCTGAACACGTAGCTCATTTCAAATGCGGAGTCGCTGAAAATGGGGGCGACGAAGTAATACAGCAGGAAGTACAAAAGAATACCGATCAAGCCGCCTGCCAAAGCACCTGCAAGACCGAGAGCGGTCTTTTTGGGCAACGCATTGCCGTCGGTTTCGGGAGCCTTAGAAGCCTCTTCCATCTTCTCCAGTGCACAATGCTCACACAAAAGGAAATTGTTCTTTCCCTTGTTCAGCTTTTTGGGTAAACGCTTGCCGATCTTGTTACCGCAGCAGCTGCACTGGGTCACGCCGATCAATTCGTTTTCCTTTGCCATTTCCACCAAAAGATCGACGAGGGGAACAAAATCCTCGTCGGTGCAGTTTACCGTGCAGGAAAGACCGTCCACGTCTATGTGATAATCCGTAACGTAATATTCCTCAGTAGCAGACTTAAAGCTCTCGGAAAGCTCCAAGAGGCGAACGGAATCGTCCTCCTCGTCACTGGGGGGCATATAGTAGTTGACAAAAACGGATTTCTGATTTCCGCTATCATAAAGGGAGATGAGATAATCGCCGTAGACACCGTACATATGAGAGAGCTTAGCATTTGCCTTCTCCGCGTATGTAAAGCCCAGATCCTCTGCGACGAGCTGTAAAGATTTACTGACCATAGCTTGCATACTCCTTACCAAAGATAGGCATAGTATACTCCTTTTAAAAGCCGTTTTGATTAACACATTGTTAATATTTTGCCGAAATGCAAATTTTTTTGCATTTTTTTGACCGCTGACCCGTCTTGACATTTCTCCACAACATGGTATAATAAAAGAAATATAACCCGTGAGGAAAAGTATATGAAACGTTTGAAACAAAAGTTTTCTCGGGCATTGGTTCTGCTGTTGGGAGCGTGTCTGCTGTTGACCTCCTGCAGTGAGGATCTGCCCGTCGGCGAGTCCTCTGCACCTGCCGAGGAATATCCCGGCTACAACGGCGTCTTCACCGTTACCCTTGACGGTAAGGAATTTTCCGCCACCCACCTGAACTGTCCTCCCGCAGAGGAATCCGTGGTGCTTTACACCAAGGCGTATGAAAACGAGGGCACGCCTGTGCTGACCCTTTCCGGTACTTGTACCGGCAGAACCGCCATTACCGTGCGGGCCGAGACGGAGGGCGGGATCACGGAATATTCCGTCAGCAGTATCGATGAGGATACCTTCGACGGGCTTCCCATTCCTCACAACGGCTTTGTGATCACCCTTCCCACCGCTTCCTTGGAGGGGTTGCGCATCCGTTCCGGAATGGAGGTTGCCGTGGCAGGAGACGATGTGATCGGAGGCTTGGAGCGTATGGATGTAGGCACCTTCCGTCCCAACAATGAATACCGCAATCTCTTGAAGCGCCGCATTTCCTTTGCAGATCCCGTAGCGGGCGTTTCCGCGGAGGGCATCTACTATCTGAGTGCGGAATATACCAAAAACGCCGTCACCCTTCCCGCAGGCTCTGCGGTAGCAGTGCTGCAGGACGGCAAGGTGGCATCCGTCACGGTAGGGGAAAGCTCTGCCGCAGGGGAAGAGCAGTTGGTATTCGTGGGTGCCTATAACGCCGCCTATGCAACCACCTTCCTGACCGCAGGCACCTCTGTTACGCTGTCTGATTTGGAGCTGGTCTCCTCCTATTCCGATACGGAAGCTGTGGTCATCGGCGAGAAGATCTACTCCGTGCAGGAGGGCGGCTATAACAATGACCGCATCACCGAGAGCGGTGTGTATCTCTACGATATGAATGGCGGAAGCCTTTCCACCCCCGATTCCGACGTGGATCGAATCGACGTGATCATCCTCAATGACGTGGTCACCTATATCAACCAAAAGAACACCCGCTCCATGCTCCCCTTGGCAGGCGGCGTAGCCGTCACCTTCGCAGGAGATATGGTCTCCGTAGCGGAGAGCCTTACCGTGGGCACGGAGATCATTTCCGTGCTGGTCGATACCGCAACCCTGCCGCAGAACCACGTTCGCATCGGAAACGTGGCCTACGATATTCAGAAATTCAACACCATCCGTGCCCCCGAGGGTGTCAGCCTGCTGTATACCCCGGAGTTCGGTGCCACCACCCAAACCAACCCTTACGGCGTGGAGATCGCCATTGCCGACGGCGTTGTGGTTGCCGCAGAAAAAGGCATCGGCGATATCGAGATCCCTCAAAACGGATACGTTCTCAGCATCCACCAGGATCATCCCCTGTATAAGTCCGCCTGCTCTGTTAAGAAGGGCGATGCCGCCAGAGTTTCTCTCGGCGAGCAGAATTACAACGTCACCTCCTTGACGGTCAACGGCATCAACGTCACCCGCCAGGCAGACTTCTTGGTGGTCTACCGCAACAAGGCCACCACAGGCAGTAACGAATACGGCTATGAGATTTTGGTGGATAAAGACGGCTACATGGTAGGGGATTCCTACTCCGGTAACGCCGCCATTCCCCAGGGAGGCTACGTCCTCTCCGGTCACGGCACCAACAAGACCGCATTGGAAAACGCTTATTGCTACGGCGCAAAGGTCTTCTTTGACGACAAGACCATGCGCATCACCACCGTCTCCACTCCCGAGAATTTGTTCATCGATGCCGCAGTGCGTCTGGACGAGATCAAGTCTCGCTTGGAGAACGCCAAGCTCACCCTGGCTTATCTGGATTATAATGGTCTGGACGGCATGATTGCCGACGTTTCCGCAACCCTGGTGGAAGCCAAGGATGCCTTTGGGAACTGTCTCTACGAAGAGGCTTTATCCAAGCTTTCCACAGTGGACGATGCTTGGGACACTCTGCTGTACTCTCTCATCGAGGCCCATCCCGTAGAGAACCGCGCCGTGTGGTACCGCAGCGCAGAGAAGAGCGATGAGCAGGTCAGAGAAGTGGTGGAGAAGATGAAGCTTCTGAACATCAACACCGTTTATCTCGAAACCTGGTACAATGGCAGCTTTACCGGTTATTCCGACAACGACCTCATCAAGCACTGCACCTACAACGGTAATTATGACGCTCTGGAAGGCTTTGTGCGCATTTGTCACGAAAACGGCATCGAAGTCCACGCATGGGTGCAAAACTTCTTCATCGGCACCGTAGAGGCGCAGGAGCAGGCCAACATGGCACTGGCTCAGTATTTCCCCGATTGGCTCAAGGATAAGAACGGCAAGAACACCTATTTCTATTCCGCCTCCAACACCAACTTCATCTTCTTGAACCCCTACGATGAAGAGGTTCGTACTTTCTTGATCGACTTCTACAAGGAGATGATCACCAAGTACGATATCGACGGCATCCACTTGGATTACATCCGTTTCCCCGAGCTGAACTATGGCTCCGTGGACTTCGGCTATAACGAGAACATCGTCTCCGCATGGCAGATGGAGAACAACACCACCGTTAACCCCGCCAAGCTCACCGCGGGCGCCCAGTACCAGTCTTGGGTGAAGTTCCGCCAAGAGATCATCAACAGCTTCGTTAAGGAAGTCTTCGAGATGGTCAAGGCAACCGACCCCGACACATGGCTTTCCGCCGCAGTATACCCCGGCATCCCCTCCATTAAGAATGATATCTTCCAGGATTGCGAGAACTGGGTGCAGAACGGCTATATGGACGAGCTTTTCTCCATGTCCTACGGTGCGGATAACGCCTACGTTGCAAACAACGCCTCCAAATTCGTTGCTCTGGCAGGGGATGACTGCTTCTATTCCACCGGCATCTCCGCCTTTGGCGAAACCGTTTCCATGAACTTTGCTTTGCAGATGACCGAGGTAAGAGAAGTCGGCGCAGACGGCGTGGCCATCTTCTCCTTGGCCAACATCGATGCCTCCAACTATCTGTACCCCGTTACCGAGGGTGCCTTCCGCAATTCCTCTGTCCAAACGGATAAGCTGAGCCTCACCGTAGCCGCCCAGCTGGAATACGTCTTGGATAAGGCGAAGAACGTCTATATGCCCTACGCAGGTCTCACCGAGGAGGACTACCAAGCCCTCTCCGCGTTGCTGACTCCCATTTTGGAGGACGCCGAGAAGTTCGACCTCTCCACCGCAACGCTGGGGGAGAAGAAGGCCTATTGCGAAACCACCATCAAGAGCTTGACAAAAGCTATGGATGCCGCTAAGGCTCTCTTTGACGATCCCGAACACAGCAAGGTTGCCGCAGAGGATCTGCAGGATCTGATCTCCTGGCTCACCAAGAGTCAGAACCGTATCGAGGCAAGACTTTCGTAATTTTTCCCGCTTCCCCTTGACAAACTGCAAAAACTGTGCTATATTGAGTGAAAATTTTTGAGAAAGGAACTACGACAATGGCAATCTATTCTTCTATGATGCAGATGAATACCACCGCCCAGCTTTGGACTCGCGTACCCCACGTGAAGACAGGCTTGTATTGTCGTACTCTTTTATCGTAAATTTTATCCAATTCACGAATGAAGAAACGGTGCAAGTCGATGTATTTCGATCTGCACCGTTTTTTATTATTTCAAGCCGCGAACCACAGGCTCCCTCCGGGAGGGAGCTGTCGCCGTCGGCGACTGAGGGAGCTCGCGAGCAACAAAACCGCTCATGCCTCCATTCTCTCCGCCCTGGCCCGGCTCGGTTTCCCGCTTCTTATTTGTGGCTAATCAACATCCCGAAAGGAAACAACCCCATGAAAACCATCGATCCCACCGTGCTGGCAGGATACAATGCCGGCATCGAACGAGACCGCCTGCGAACAGGCATGGGTCTCATCGAATTTGAACGCACCAAGGAGCTTCTCGTGGAGCACCTACCAAAGCCTCCCGCCGTGATCTATGACATTGGCGGCGGATACGGAGAATACGCCTGGTGGCTGGCCTCTTTGGGCTATGAAGTTCATCTCTTCGACCTTTCTGAGACCAATATCGCCATGAGTAGGGAATTGGCGGCAGAATATCCCCATACCGCCTTGGCCTCCGCCACGGTCTGCGATGCAAGAGACATCCCAAGAGAAAGCAAAACCGCAGATGCCATCTTGCTGATGGGGCCGCTCTATTCCATCACCGACTATCACGAACGCCTCTCCGCCCTCGGGGAATCACGCCGCCTGCTGAAGGATGAGGGCATCCTCTTTTCCGCCGCCATCACTCCCTACGGCGCCCTCGTCGCCCGCATCACTGCCTACCGCGCCTCCGAAAGTAAAAAGAGCTTTGAGCTTGACGACCCCGCCGTGCTTGCCATGATGGCAAAAGCCCTCTCCGACGGATGCTACGAAAATCCCAATCGGTCCATCTCCTCGGGTCTGGGAAGCTCTCATATGCACACCGCCAAAGCTCTGCGAGAGGAGCTGACCGCAGGCGGCTTTCGAACCCTCTCTATCCACGGCGTCATGGGCGGCGCTTGGCTGGCACCCAACCTCCATGCCTTGATGACCACCCCCGATACAAAAGAAACCTTGATGAAAACCGTCCGTATGCTGGATACCCATGAGGAGATTCTCGGCCTCTCCGGACATCTGCTGGCTATCTCAAGAAAACACTAAAATTTCGTCTATCCATGTTCACCAAACCTACCGCGAGCTCACAGCCCCTTAGCATAGGGGAAGTTTAATCCAACACTGCAGAAAGGAGCTTTACCATGGAAACCAAAGACTACCTAAACACCTATTACCAAAATTACGACGAGGAAAACCGCTTGGCCTCCCGCTACGGTAGCGTAGAATACCTCACCACCATGCGCTATATCAAAAAATACCTCCGCCCGGATAGCCGCATCCTGGAGATCGGCGCCGCCACGGGCAGATACAGCCACGCCTTAGCAAGGGAAGGCTACCAAGTAGATGCCGTGGAGCTTCTTGAACACAATATCGAGCTCTTCCGCCGCAACACCCTTCCCAACGAACCCGTCACCGTCACCCAAGGCAACGCCACGGATCTCCATGCCTTCCCTGATAACACCTACGACCTCACCCTCCTCTTAGGCCCCATGTACCACCTTTTTACCGAAGAAGACAAGCTGAAAGCCCTCTCGGAGGCTATCCGCGTCACCAAGCCCCGCGGCGTGATCTTCGCCGCCTATTGTATGGCAGACCCCACTGTCCTCACCTACGGCTTCATCCGCGGTGAGATCCATAATATCATCGAGAAATGTATGGTGGATCCCCAAACCTTCAAAGCCTTCTCCAAGCCCTGGGACATCTTCGAGCTCCACCGCAAAGAAGATATCGACACACTACGCAACGCTTTCCCCGTGAAACAACTCCACTTCGTCGCCTCCGACGGTTACGCCAACCATATGCGCCCCACCTTAGAATCCATGGACGACGAAACCTTCCAACTCTACCTCCGCTACCACTTCGCCACCTGCGAAAGGGGAGATATGATCGGCATCTCCCACCACACCTTAGATATCTTCCGAAAGGAGTCCCGCCCATGAACAAACACCTCGTCATCCTCCTCGGCCCCCACGCCGTGGGGAAAATGACCGTAGGCCAGGAGCTTTCCAAAATAACGCCTCTGCGCCTGTTCCATAACCATATGTCCATCGAGCTTGCCCGTAAGCTGTTTGCTCACAACGAGCCGGAGTTTCGCTTGCTTAACGACTCCATCCGCCAAACGGTGTTCCGTCTGTTTGCCAAAGGAGATTTCCCCGGGCTGATCTTCACCTATATGTGTGATTTCGATCAGCAAAGCGAATTTGACTACCTGCAAAATTTGATCCAACTCTTCCGCGGCGAGGGCGCATCCTGCCACGTGGTGGAGCTGACCGCCGACTTCGATGTCCGTATAGAGCGGAACAAAACGGAAAACCGCCTCTATCATAAGGAATCCAAACGGGATCTTGCCTGGAGCGAAGCCGAAATGCGCCGTACTTCAGCCCTCCACCGCCTCAATTCCCGGGACGGGGAAGACCTCCCCTTTGAGAGCTACCTGAAAATCGATAACACTCACCTCACCCCCGACGCAGTAGCACTGCAGATCAAAAATCATTTCCGCTTGCCGGATATACAGAAAGGAGACACTCCATGATTTTTCCCACCAAAACCATCACCTTAAAAAACGGCAAAACCGCCGTCTTAAAGACCGCCGCTCCCGAACACGCCGCCGAGATGCTGGCCCTTCTTAAAACCACCGCAGGAGAGACGGACTTCCTCTTGCGTTACCCTGAGGAGTGGACGCTTACCGAAGAGCGCGAGGCAGAAATGCTCCGCGGAATGGCGGCCAACCCGTCCATGCTCCCCATCGCCTGCTTTGTAGACGGCGAGGTGGCGGGAAACAGCCATATCGCCTTCGGGCAAGGCATGAAACAAGGCCACCGTGCCTCTATCGGTATCGCACTGGCCAAGAAGTATTGGGGCTTGGGAATCGGCTCTGCTTTGATGGAGGAGCTGATTGCCGCCGCAAAGGAGCACGGCACAGAGATCATCGAATTGGAATATATCCAAGGAAATGACCGCGCGAAGCGCCTCTACGAAAAATACGGCTTCAAAACCGTCGCGGAAAAACCCAACGTCATCCGCCTGAAAAACGGCACCTACCTCTCGGAATTCTATATGCAAAAATATCTGTAAAGCATTTTTGTCCCACCTCCTTCGTCCGCCCATGTTCCTCTTCACCCCTCGCGAGACCGTAGGGGACGACGCCCTTCGGCGTCCCGGAAGGAGGAGGTTTTCGCCAAACATGTAACCGGAACCTCACCCCCGATGCGGTGGCACTGCAGATCAAAAATTACTTTCATCTTCCCGACAGAAAGATATAACCTATCTTCTCTTGTGCATTTTCCGAAAACGACAGTTTTCGGCAATGCTTTTCGGGGTCCAAGGGGCGCTTTTTCAAAAAGCGTCCCTTGCGTTCCTCATGTCTCCAACCGCAAAAAAACGCCCCGCTTTCGCAGGGCGTTTTATCATATGCAAATTAGTTATGCTTCAGCAAACGTCTGATGCGGGTGGTGCATTCCAGCAGGGGAGAGATGGACTCGTCGTTGTTGAGGGTGTGAGTGATCTTTGCAACGAACTTGGAAAGATCCGCACATACCAACCAAGGACGGGAGAGATACTCCTCGGGAACGTAGGAAAGGTTGGTGGTGTAAAGACGGGTCAGCTTGCCTTCCTCATAGAGCTTGTCGAACTTCTCAACACCCTCGGTGAAGAATGCAAAGGTAGCAACCGCGTAGATCTCCTTGGCGTTGCGCTTGTAAGCCTCGTTCACAACTTCGATGATGGACTGACCGGAAGCGATCATATCGTCGATGATCAAAACCTTCTTGTTGTCCAAGGGGCCGCCGATATACTCGTGCTGAACGATGGGGTTCTTACCGTTGACAATGCGGGAATGGTCGCGACGCTTGTAGAACATACCAACGTCAAGGCCAAGAACGTTTGCGTAGTAAATAGCACGCTCCATAGCGCCGTTGTCGGGGCTGATAACGGTCATGTTATCCTTGAAGATATCGTCGCCCTCGATGGCGATGAAGTTCTTCAGAATGGAGTAAGTGGGCAGAACGTTCTCAAAGGAAGTTCCGGGAATCGCGTTGTGAATGGTGGGATCGTGAGCATCAAAGGTGATGATGGTCTCAACGCCCAAATTTCTCAGCTCCTCCAGAGCCATTGCGCAGTCCAGGGACTCTCTGCCCTTTCTGCGGTGCTGTCTGGATGCGTAAAGCAAAGGCATGATCAAGGTGATACGGTTTGCCTTGCCGCCGATTGCAGAGATTACGCGCTTGATGTCCTGGAAATGCTCATCGGGACCGATGTGATTCTCATAGCCGAACATCTTATAGGTGCAGTGATAGTTGCCTACGTCGCTGACAATGTAAAGATCCTTGCCGCGAACAGAGTCCAAAATACGAACCTTACCTTCGCCGTTGCTGAAGCGAACCTCTTCCGTGGGGATGATGTAGCTGGGGGAGTTGGGATCTTCGCCGCGGATCTCCTTGATCCATGCGTCAACCTTCTGACCCAATTCCTTGCAGTTGTTCATGACGATCAAGCCGATTCCGCCGTTGCTTCCGTTTGCCATTTACAATTCTCCTTAAAATCATATCGTTTCTGATTTGTATATAAATTTTACAACAGATTTCGCTTTTTGTATATAGGTTTATTTAACAAAATATCACTCATATTTTTACATAAAATCACATATTTTTTCCTAAAAGAAAAAAATCTCTGTTTTTTATCGGAAAAGACAGGGTTTATTTTTCAAAATGGAATTGACATTTCCCCCAAAATGTGGTATTCTGTATTAGAACATCGGTTCGAAAGCAAATTAGCATGAGAGGATATTGATATGGCTACGAAGGATATGAAAGACAGCAAGGCTGCGGCGTTGGAAACTGCCATCGCCCAGATCGAAAAGCAGTGCGGCAAAGGCTCTATTATGCGTTTGGGAGATAACACCCGTATGGGAGTTACCGGCGTTACCACCGGCTCCATCTCTCTGGATATCGCGTTGGGTATCGGTGGCGTCCCCAGAGGACGTATCATCGAGATCTACGGGCCGGAGTCTTCCGGTAAGACTACCATCGCCTTGCATATCGTAGCCGAGGTACAGAAGCTTGGGGGCGAGGCGGCGTTTATCGACGCGGAGCACGCTCTGGATCCCGTTTACGCCAAGGCATTGGGCGTTGACATCGATAAGCTTCTGGTTTCCCAGCCCGACGACGGTGAGCAGGCACTTGAGATCACCGAGGCATTGGTGCGTTCCGGCGCCATCGAGGTGGTTGTCATCGACTCCGTTGCTGCTCTGGTTCCCCGTAACGAGCTGGATGGCGACATGGGTGCTTCCCACGTGGGTCTCCATGCCCGTCTGATGTCTCAGGCGCTTCGTAAGCTCTCCGGCTCCATCTCCAAGTCCAACTGTATCGTGGTGTTCATCAACCAGCTTCGCGAGAAGGTGGGCATCGTCTACGGCAACCCCGAGGTTACCACCGGCGGCCGCGCTCTGAAGTTCTACGCCTCCGTCCGTATCGACGTGCGTAAGACCGCTCAGTTGGGCACCGGTGAGGATATTTACGGCAACCACGTTCGTTGTAAAGTGGTTAAGAACAAGGTTGCACCTCCCTTCAAGTCCGCAGAGTTCGACATCATCTACGGTCAGGGCATCTCCAAGGAGAGCGAGATCATTGAGCTGGGCGTCAAGTGCGGCGTTCTGGAAAAGAGCGGTGGCTGGCTGTCCTACAACGGCGAGAAGTTGGGCAACGGTAAGGACCGCGTTCGTGGGCTCCTTTGCGAGAATCCCGCCCTCTGTGCCGAGCTGGAGGCTAAGATCAAGGAGTGCTTCGTGAAGAAGCCCGACGGTTTCGGCGATACCGACGCCGATAACGAGCTTTCCTTCTCCGACGAGCTGGAATAATTTTTCATGCTGGTTTTGGAGAAGCTTCTCCGCGACGAGGAGCGTAAGGAGGCTACGGCGTATTGCGGCGGAAACCGCTTTCGCATCACTCTGTACGATTGCAACCGTTTAGCCCTTGAGCAGGGAATGGACGTCTCCGACGAGCTGTTAGAGCAGCTTGAGCAGGCGGATGCCCGCCTTTCCTGCATTCAGAAGGGCTTTACCCACCTCTCCTACGGTGACCTTTCCAAGAAGAAGCTGTACGAGAAGCTCCGCCGCCACTATGACCCCGCTTTGTGCAGAGAGACCGTGGAGCTTTTTGAGGAGCGAGGCTATCTCAACGATCTGGAGCTTGCCCGTCGGTACGCGGATAATTATTATTCTCTGCGTTCCTACGGTCCCATGCGGATCAAGCAGGAGCTTTACGGAAAAGGCTTTACCCCGGAGGTCATCGACACCGTTTTGGAGCCTTACCGCGCTATGGATCATCGGGAGAAGATTACAGAGCTTTTGGAGCAGAACTTTCGCGGCCAATCCTTAGAGGATCCCGCCGTGAAGAAAAAAGCCTCCGCGTGGCTGAACCGTCGCGGCTACGGCTGGTCGGATATCTCCGACGTGTTTAACGACTATCAATAAAAAACAGGAAATAAACGCTATGAATATCAAAGTGGGCTTTGTGTCCCTGGGTTGTCCCAAAAACTTAATGAACACCGAGCGTATGCTTGCTCTGCTTGCCGCCGAGGGCTTCGAGATCGTTGCCGAGGATGTGGAAGCGGACGTTATGGTCATCAATACCTGCGCCTTTATCGAGAGCGCAAAGACAGAGGCCATCGACAGCATTTTAGACATCGCTTGGTTGAAGGAGCATCATACCTTGAAGGGTATCGTTGTGGCAGGCTGTCTGCCCCAGCGTTACGGCGATGAGATCTTGAAGGAGCTTCCCGAGGTGAACTGCATCATCGGTACAGGCTCCGTGGAGAAGATCTGCGAGGCGGTTCGCGCCGCTTATCACGGCACCTCTTACCGCGCCTTTGACGATATCCACACCGCGCCCTTCGGTGGGGAGCGTGTGGTCACCACACCGGAGCATTTTGCGTATCTGCAGATCTCCGAGGGCTGTGACAACTGCTGCACCTACTGTGTGATCCCTTCTATCCGCGGCAAGTTCCGTAGCCGCCCCATGAGTGACTTGGTGGAGGAAGCCACCGAGCTTGCAGAGCTGGGGATCAAGGAGCTGTGCCTCATCGCTCAGGACACTACCCGTTACGGTGAGGATCTTTACGGTACCTACGCCTTGGACAGCTTGATCGCAGAGCTGTCTCAGATCGAAGGCATTGAGTGGATCCGTCTTTTGTATTGCTATCCCGACCGTATTACCGACGGGCTGATCGAGGAGATCGCCAACAACCCCAAGGTGGTCAAGTATATCGATATGCCCATCCAGCATATCAATGATGATATCTTAAAGCGGATGAACCGTCGCAGCAACAAAGCACAGATCATGGAAGTGATCCAAAAGCTTCGTTCCCGCGTTCCCGGCATCATCCTGCGCTCCACGGTGATCGTGGGCTTCCCCGGAGAAACCGCCGCCCAGTTCGAGGAGCTTCGCAACTTCTTGAAGGAGATCCGTTTTGAGCGTCTCGGCGTGTTCTCTTATTCCCGTGAGGAGGGGACTCCCGCCTACGATTTCCCCGGCCAAGTCAGCGAGAAGACCAAGGAGAAGCGTAACGACATTTTGATGGAACAGCAGGAGCGCATTCACAACGAGTGCAACGAAGCGTTCCTCGGACAGACCCTGAAAGTGATCTGCGAGGGATACGACCAGGTGTCCGAGAGCTTCTTCGGCAGATCCTATGCGGATGCCTACGACATTGATGGCAAGATCTTCTTCTCTGCCTCCAAAAACGTCCGTGAGGGGCAGTTTGTCAACGTTTTGATTACCGAGGTCATGGATTACGACCTTGTGGGCAAAGTGGTATAAAGGCTTTTATATAACATTTTTCGCAGGAGGCTTTGTCTGTGAATTTACCTAACAAACTCACGCTGATTCGTATCATCAGCATTCCGTTCTTTATTTTGTTTGCCGTCTACGATTTCTTCCCCTTTGACGATTGCTACGGCGATTGGCTGAGCAGATCCATTGCGGCACTCCTGTTCATCGGCGCGGCCATTACCGACTTTTTGGACGGTCATATTGCCCGCAAGCATAATCTGATCACCGATTTCGGCAAATTTATGGATCCCTTGGCGGATAAATTCCTGATCCTGGGCTCCTTGATGGCTCTTTGTGTCTCCGCATTTACTTTTGAGTACAATGCGGTTTGCGCCCATGATTTCGGCGTTCCCGTAGAGGTTCTCCGCCAGGTATTCTTTTGGGCTGCCGTGGTGGTGCTGTCCCGTGAGCTTGCCGTAACCTCCATGCGCTTGGTGGTGGCAAAGACCGGTATCGTGGTCGCCGCCAATATGCTTGGCAAGATCAAGACCAATACCCAGATCGTATGCGTCTCCGTCTTGCTGTTAGAGCCCATCGTGTTGCCCTTCTGTCGCGGCTGGCTGTCCTTGCTCTCCGTAATCGTGATGGCGGTGTTCACCCTGTGGTCCGGCTTGAATTACATTCTCAGTTATTGGAAATATCTGGATACAGAAAAGTAATCCCGTTTTTTTGGAAAGGTTATTCTCATGATCAAATTATATAACAGCGTTACCCACACGGTGGATCCCTTTGTTACCCACGAGCCCGGCAAGGTAAAAATGTATACCTGCGGCCCCACCGTCTATCACTTTGCCCATATCGGCAACCTCCGCAGTTACATCATGGAGGACGTGCTGGAGAAATTCCTGCGTTGGTCCGGTTATGACGTATTGCGCGTCATGAATATTACCGACGTAGGTCACTTGGCCAGCGATGCCGATACCGGCGAGGATAAAATGCTCAAGGGCGCCCGCCGTGAACATAAGACCGTTATGGAGATCGCACGCTTTTACACCGACGCCTTCTTTGAGGATTGCAAAAAGCTGAACATCCGCAGACCCGACGTGGTTGAGCCCGCTACCGGGTGCATCCCCGAGTTTATCCAGATGGTAGAGAAGCTTCTTGCCGATGGCTATGCCTATCTGGCAGGCGGCAACGTGTATTTCGACACCTCCAAGTGCGAGGAATATTATATTTTCAACCGCCACAACGAGGAAGACCTTGAGGTGGGTGTCCGTGACGGCGTAGAAGCCGACGGCAACAAGAAGAACAAGGGCGACTTCGTTCTCTGGTTCACCAAGTCCAAGTTTGATGATCAGGAGCTGAAGTGGGAAAGTCCTTGGGGCATCGGCTACCCCGGCTGGCACATCGAATGCTCCGCCATCAGCTTGAAGCATTGCGGCGAGTATCTCGACCTCCACTGCGGCGGTATCGATAACCAGTTCCCTCACCATACCAACGAGATCGCGCAGAGCGAGGCATACCTCGGCCATCCTTGGTGCCCCCAGTGGTTCCACGTTCACCATCTGAACACCACCGGCGGCAAGATGAGCAAATCCAAGGGCGAGTTCCTGACCGTTTCTCTCTTGGAGGAGAAGGGCTACGATCCCTTGGTGTACCGCTTCTTCTGTCTGCAGTCTCACTACCGTAAATCTCTGGTGTTCTCCTTCGAGAATTTGGATAACGCCCGCGCCGCTTATAATAAGCTGATCGACCGCATCGTTGCCCTCCTGCCTCAGAAGGATGGGGAAGTGGATGCCACTGCCTTCTCCGCATATAAGGAGAAGTTTGCCTCCGTGATGGGTGAGGATCTGAACACTTCTATGGCTGTTACCGCCATCTACGACGTGCTTAAGGCAGATACCAACGCCGCTACCAAGCTTGCCTTGCTGGCGGATTACGATGAGGTTCTCTCCATCGGCATGATCGCCGCCGCAGAGAAGCTTGCCGCTGAGATCCCTGCCGAAAACGACGAGGACGAGGCCTATATCACCGAAATGATCGCCAAGCGCGCCGCCGCCAAGAAGGCAAAGAACTTTGCCGAGGCAGACGCCATCCGCGATGAGCTGAAGGCCAAGGGCATCCTTTTGGTAGACTCTTCTCAGGGAACCACATGGAAGCGGGCGTAACCTTCCGCAGAGGGGATTACAGCCCCCTCGTGCTGGCATACATGGGGGATGCTTATTTCGAGACCCTTGCCAGAGAATATCTGGTGGGGGACGGAAACTGTAAGCCCTCCTTGTTGAACGACCGCGCCAAGGAGATCGTTACCGCACATAGCCAGAGTGCCATGGTGGATCGTCTCCTCCCCCTTCTTACCGATGAAGAGCTTGCCATTTACAAAAGCGGAAGAAATTCCAAAAGCGCACACCGCTCCAAGAGCGCGTCTGCCGTGGAATACCGCCGCGCCACCGGGCTGGAATGCCTCTACGGCTATTTCTGGCTTTCGGCGCAATACGACCGTGCCAGGGAGCTGTTCCTGCGCGGCGTAGAATAAAGAATGGAGAACGCAAGATGAACGGATTAAACGAAAAAGAACTGGAGATCCTCCGGTTTGTCAAAGATTGCATCGAACGTGACGGATACGCACCTGCCGTGCGTGATATATGCCACGCTTTGGGCATCCGCTCCACCTCCACCGTCCACGGATATCTTCACCGTCTGAACGAAAAAGGATATCTTCAGTTAGCTTCCCGCAAGAGCCGCGCCCTGCGGTTGGAGTCCAACGGGGAAGAGGGTGGTGAGCAGACCCGCCGCGTGCCTATTTTGGGTAGAGTTACCGCAGGAGCTCCCATCCTTGCCATTGAGAATTATGACGGATACGTGGATTTTCCCACTGTGATGACCCGTGGCAGATCCAACCTCTTCGCCTTGCGCGTTATGGGCGAGAGTATGATCGAGGCAGGCATTCTGAACGGTGATATCGTCATCGTTGAGAGTATGCAGCATGCCGATGACGGGGATATCGTAGTGGCCATGATCGAGGACGAGGCTACCGTCAAACGCTTCTTCCGTGACAACGGCAGGATCCGCCTCCAGCCCGCAAACTCCGCTATGAAGCCTATCTACGCTCCCGAGGTCACCGTGCTGGGCAAGGTGATCGCCAACTTCCGTTTCTATTAATATTTCGAGAAAAATCCAAAATCCTCTTGACAACCGACTGTTTTTGTGGTATTCTAACTTGCGTTGGAAATCTGATCCACTAGCTCAGTTGGCAGAGCATCTGACTTTTAATCAGGGGGTCCGGAGTTCGAGTCTCCGGTGGATCACCAAGCAAAAAGGACTTGTGCAGACAAGTCCTTTTTTGTTTCTTTCTTTGGCTTGACAGAACGTCAAAAACGCTGTATAATTTCCTTATACCTTACGCAGTATTCGGAGGGACACCTTATGACGAACAACCGGCTTTCTCATATTTTTCGGGAGGGATTTCCCTTTTGGGAAGCGCTTTCCGACGCAGATAAAGATTCCCTCCTCCGTTCCTTCCATCAAGCTTCCTTCAAAAAAGGAACGCATTTCCACGACGGCAACGAATGCACCGGTATTATCCTTCTGAAAACGGGAAGTCTGCGGCTCTACCTTCTGTCGCCCGACGGAAAAGAAGTCACGCTGTATCGTCTCTATCCGGGAGACGTGTGCATTCTTTCTGCCTCCTGCTTGCTGGAGGCCATTACCTTCGACGTATCCGTGGATGCGGAGGAGGACAGCGAGTGCATCGTGGTGGGAAGCTGTGCCCTGGAGGAGCTTTCTCGCCGTATTCCCGCCGTAAAGCTTTACACCTTAGAGACAGCCCTGTCGCGCTTTTCCGACGTCATGTGGGTGATGCAGCAGATCCTCTTTATGAGCATGGATAAACGGCTTGCCATCTTTCTGCTGGACGAATCCGCCAAAACGGGCTCGGACACCCTCAAGCTTACCCATGAGCAGATCGCCAAGTATATGGGTACCGCCAGGGAAGTGATCACCCGTATGCTGAAGTATTTCGTCTCGGAAGGGCTGGTTTCTTCCTCCCGTGGGGAAGGTATCCGCCTGCTGAACAAGCCCGGCCTGCGCCGTTTAACCCTCTAACAGCCGCAAAAGCTCTTCCTTGGAGCGGTACCCCACAGCTTGCTTGTCAAGCTTACCGTCACGGAACACCATCAGCGTGGGAATGCTGACGATCCCCAGGGATCTTGCCAGAGCCTCTTCCTCGTCTACGTTAATTTTGGCCACGAAAACGTCGCTTCTCAGCTCTGCTACTTCCTCTACTACGGGAGCTACCATTTTGCAAGGGCCGCACCAATCGGCATAGAAATCTAAAAGGAGCAGACCTTCGTTTCTTTTTGCGTTTTCAAATTCCTGTTGGTTGATTTTTCTCACAGACATTTTTTCTCTCTCCTTTATTGTTGTTTTTGTACCCTTAGTATACCCCGGGATACAGTGCTTTTCCGTGACTTTGTCACGAAGATTGACATTTTTGCCATCCCGTGATATAATCATTTCAATACCACAAACAGAAAGTACGGTGATCATACATGGAACGTAAAAGCGGCGTGCTGATGCACGTTTCTTCACTTTTCGGAAAATACTCCACGGGAAGCTTTGGCAAGGAGGCCAAGTATTTCGTGGATTTCCTTGCAGACTGTGGCTTCTCCTATTGGCAGGTTTTGCCCTTCTGCATGACGGACGAATATAACTCTCCCTATAAATCCTACTCCTCCTTCAGCGGCAACCCTTATTTCGTGGATCTTCCCACCTTGTGCGAGAAGGGCTTGCTCACCCCCGAGGAGCTGAAGGCGGCAGAGCAATCCTCTCCCTACCTTTGTGAGTTCGACCGCCTGCAGGAGGAACGCTTTGAGCTTCTCAAAGCCGCCTCGGCCCGCGTTCGGAACAAAGCGCCTATCAAGACCTTTATCGAGAACTCCCCCTATCTCAGCGCCTTCTGCCGCTTCATGGCATTGCGGGAGGCAAACGGCGGAACGCCTTGGCAGACTTGGACGGTGGAGACCCCCGACGAAAGCATCCTCTTCGCTTGGCAGTTCATCCAGTACGAGTTCTTCACCCAGTGGCAGGAGATCCGCAGCTATGCCAACGCCAAGGGTATCAAGCTCATCGGAGACATTCCCATCTACGTAGCGCTGGATAGCGCAGACGTTTGGTCCGCCCCCGATCAGTTCCAATTGGATAAAAAGCAAAACCCCACCCACGTGGCAGGAGTCTCTCCCGACTACTTCAGTGCCGACGGCCAGCTTTGGGGCAACCCCCTCTACAACTGGAAGGCTATGAAGCAGGATGGCTACCGCTGGTGGTGCGACCGTATCCGTCACATGGCAACCATGTTCGATACCGTCAGAATAGACCATTTCCGCGCCTTCGCCTCCTATTGGTCCATCCCCGCCTCCTCCGAGACGGCAAAAGCAGGGAAGTGGATCAAAGGCCCGGGGCTGCCCTTTATCAAGGCTATCAAGGCCGCCGCGGGGAAGACCGAGATCATCGCGGAGGACTTGGGGGACATCACTCCCGATGTCTATAAGCTGGTGCAGGACAGCGGCTTCCCCGGTATGAAGGTGTTCCAGTTCGGCTTCCTTTCCGACGATAACAGCACCCACCTGCCCCATAACTATCCTGCCAACGCAGTGGCATATACCGGCACCCATGATAACAACACCCTTTTGGGTTACCTTTGGGAGCTGGACGATCCCACCCGCCAAAAGATGCTTGCCTATTGCGGCCACTCCGGCGATTGGAAGAACGGTTGCGAGAGCATCATCCGCACCATGTTCATGAGCCACGCGGATCTGGTAATGATGCCCATCCAGGACCTTTTGGGCTACGGATGCGACACCCGTCTCAATACCCCCGGCAAAGCCGACGGCAACTGGGCGTACCGCATCACCAAGGAACAGCTGGATGCCATCCCCAAGGCCCGCTTCCTGGAATTGAACCGTATGTATCACCGCTAACGCTAAAAAAAGAGTCAGCACAGAGATTTCTCCGTGCTGACTTTTTTACTTTTTGAATTTACTCTTCCAGGTTTGCCAAGAAGTCGTCGATTGCCATCTGGTAAGAGGACTGCTTAGCTTCCAGGGTGGAGATGTGGCTGTTCTGACCGGAGATCAGAATATCGGTGTAGAAGCTGAGAATGGAGCTAAAGCTGTATACCGCGCCGATGTCGTAGGACTTGTTGCGGAACACCAGATCCAGCATTTCCTCAGACTCGGTATCCTCAAATCTCTTGTTCTTCAGCGTACGCTCGTAGTATTCCTGGGTCATCAGCTCCTGGCCGTAGTAAGCCATAGCTTCCATAGCGTAGCAGGTTGCATCCAGCTTCTCTACGTTGGTTACGGGGATACCCATAGCGGAGCACCAGTAAACGGTAACGGTGGAGGAGTAGTTCTCCTGCTCCTTGGATTCCTTGGGCATGGGGAGAATACCGTAGCGGATGTTCGCCTCACGCATAATGGGATCGGAAACGGTAGCCACCTTGTTAGGCATGAACAGCGCCTTGCCGTTGGCAAAGATCTGGGGCAGGGTACCGTAAACGTCGGACTGACCTCTGCCGGTAATCTCGGCAACTGCGATGCACTGCTTGTCGGAAAGCATATTGAAGATGGTCTCGTATGCTCTGACGTTGGATTCCTCAGCGATGGTGATGATGGGAGTGTTGTTGTCTACGCGGGTGAGGGTCTCGTCAGCCGCTACCATGAAGGCGTAGGAGTCATAGCACTGTGCAACCATGCCCCAGGTATCGTCGGGGTTGGGAGCATAATCCATGGTATCGCCTACCTGTCGGGTAACGTTCTTTGCGATCTGATACATCACGTCGATGGTCCAATCGCCGTTTCTTGCCAGATCATAAAGAGTCTCTGCACCGAATGCCTTGGCAACCTCGTTGTCGTTGGCGATGTCCTTGTTGAAGAACATTGCCCAGGTGGACTCGTCATCAGTAACCAGCGCGTCGCCGGTTGCAAAGAATACGCGGTCGTAAATGGTCAGATCCTTCAGCATCTGCTGATCCCAGTAGGGCTGGGTCAGATCGATGTAATCGTTGGACTCGATGTGGTTCAGGTCGATGAAGGTATCTTCCTTTGCGGCACCTGCCATGGAGATAATACCGGTTACGAAGATCTGATACTGATCCAGGTTGGATTGAACCTGAGCCTTTGCCTTGTTGGCAACGTCAGCCTGACTGTCAGCGTAGTGCTGCTCCAGAATGATGCCGTATTCCTGGGCAAGCAGTGCGGCACGGTTATAAGCCGCATCGTTAACGGGCTCGTTGTTCAGCTCGGTGGGAGCGACCTCGCAGGCCAGATAGTCGGAAGCCTTGTCGGTGAGAACCTTGATCACCACACCGCCGAAGTCTTCCTTGTCCAGACGGAATTTGTTTTCGTCTTCTACGGGATCCTTGTTGGTACCTTGGTCATCAACGGAAGGGGTTTCGGAGGTGGCTTCTTGTTCGTTACAAGCCGCGAAAGCGGTTCCAACGAAGCAAAGGATCAACAGCAGGCAGAGAACTTTGTGGAACTGTTTCATTTGCAATGGTCCTTTCTTGTGTATTTTTTAATTCAAAAATTGGTCTTCAAAATCGTCAATGGCTTCTTGGTATGCATCTCTCTTGGCATCCAAAGCGGAGATGTGGGTATTGACACCGGAAATCAAAATGGTATCGTAGAAGCCCAGCATATCGCCGGCGAAGTTCAAAACAATACCTACGTCATAGGTTCTATTGCGGAAGATGAGATCCAACATAGCCTCGGATTCTTCATCCTCAAACCGCTTGTTCTTCAGTGTTCTGTCGTAGTATTCGGGGGTCAGCATCTCCATGCCGTAGTAGGCAAGCGCCTCCATGGCGTAGCAGGTAGCGTCCAAATTGTCCACGTTGGTAGCGGGGATCGCCATGGCGGAGCACCACCAAACGGTAATGGTGGAGGTATAATCATCTTGCTCTTCGTTGATCTTGGGCATGGGAAGCAGACCGTAGCGAATGTTGGCATTGCGCATTACGGGGTTGGAAACGGTACCGATCTTCTCGGGGGTGAACAACGCACCGCCGTTGGCAAAGATCTGCACGATCTCCTCGTACTTGTTGGTAGAGGATCTGCCTTCCACCTCGGCCAATGCACAAACGGCCTTATCGTTGAGAATCCGATGAACCTTGTCGAAGGCTTCAATGTTTCCCTCGTCACCTACGGTGATATAGGGATATCCGTCATCGTCCAATGCAGTCATGGTATGACCTGCCGCTACGGTAAAGGTATAACCGTCGTAAGCCTGAGCACTGATGCCCCAAACGTCATCGGAGGAGGCAGACCAGCTCATGCCGTCGCCGTTGTCATTGACGACCTTCTTCGCCATCTCGTACATCACGTCAATGGTCCATTTGCCTTGATCTACCAGATCGTAAAGGGAGCTTACCCCGTAGCCCTCGGCCAAAGCGTGATCCTTGGCAATATCCTTGTTGAAGAACACCGCCCAAGTGGCTTCGTCATCGGAAACAATGGCATCTCCGTTTACAAAAAAGTTGTGACCCATGACGGAGAGCTGCTTGTTGATCTTTTGATCCCAGTAGGGCTTTGAAAGATCAATGTACCCGTTTTCCAAAACGCCGATATCATGGTAAGCATCCTCTGCCACCAGCTTGGCAAGATAGTGCAGGGGAGCCACCACGATCTGATAGCTGTCCATATTGTTCAGCACCATTTCACGAACGGTGTTGACCACATCGTTTTTGGTAGGAACCAGCTCCTGTACCAGATCAATGCCGTATTCTTGGCGGATCAGCTGCGCGCGGTCGTAAGCCATATCGTTAACGGGATCCGTGTTGATGGCCAAGGGCGCGATCTCAAAGGTCTGGTACTGGAAGCTTCCTTCCGTTTCGTAGGAAAGAGCCTTGATGGTCACCCCGCCAAAGTTTTCCTTTTCCAAAGGGAAGACGGTCTCGCTCACCGTGGAGTTATTCCCGTCTGCCGTGGCGGAGGATTCTCCGGAGGCATCCGAGGGGGTCACGGTGCTGCTGCAGGCGGCAAAGCCGGTTGCCGCCATACACAACAAAATGCACAAGCATAAAATTCTGTAAATGTTTTTCATAACGTTTGCCTTTCTGTTCCTTATTTGAAATAAGAAACAGCTGCGTCAAACATACCCAGATTGTAATTACCCTCCACGTTACGGTACAGATAGTTACCGATACGCTCGGAGTGACCCATCTTACCGAAGACTCTGCCGTCGGGAGAGCAGATACCCTCGATGGCACAAACGGAATCGTTGGGGTTGAAGCGGATGTTAGAGGTGGGATTGCCCTCCAGATCCACGTACTGAGTTGCGATCTGACCGTTCTTGGCCAGATTTTCCACCCACTCGGCGGACGCATAGAAGCGACCCTCACCGTGGGAGATCGGAACGGTGTAAACCTCGCCGGGTTTGGCGTTCATCAGCCAGGGAGAAAGGTTGGTACAAACGCGGGTGCGAACCAAACGGGATTGGTGTCTGCCGATGGTATTGAAGGTCAGCGTAGGATCGGTCTCCAGGGTATCGCGGATCTCGCCGTAGGGAACAAGACCCAGCTTGATCAGTGCCTGGAAGCCGTTACAAATACCTGCCATCAAGCCGTCCTTTTCCTTCAACAGCTTGTGAACCGCATCCTTTACCTCAGCGGAACGGAAGAACGCGGTAATGAACTTACCGGAGCCGTCCGGCTCGTCACCGCCGGAGAAGCCGCCGGGGATGAAGATGATCTGGGATTCCTCCACACGCTTTGCAAAGTGATGTACGGATTCTGCAACGCTGGAGGCGGAGAGGTTGTTCAGCACAACGATCTCGGGCTCAGCACCGGCTCTTGCAAAGGCCTTTGCGGTATCGTATTCACAGTTGGTGCCGGGGAAGACGGGGATCAGCACACGGGGCTTTGCCACCTTCACGTGGGCACTCTTGGGTGCGCCCTCGGTGTACAGGAAGGAGGGGATCTCCTTGCCGTTGCCCTGGGGAATGTTGCAGGAGAACACAGGCTCCAGCTTGTTCTCATAGAGATCGGAAAGCTCAGCCAGACAGAGGCATTCCTCGCCTTTGCAGATCTTAGCCTCCTCGGTGGTGTAACCCAACAGGATGCCGTCGGTCTCCTCGGTGCATTCTGCCAGAATACCGCCGTAGCAGTAGCCGAACAGAGTCACCATAGAAACCTCGGGGAGAAGCTTACAGCCCACACCGTTACCCAACGCCATTTTCAGCACTGCCTCTGCGATACCGCCGTAGGTGGGCGTGTATGCCGCCGCGACCTTACCGGCTCTCGCCAGTGCGGTAAACTTCTCGTATACCGCCAAGAGGGAAGCGGTCTCGGGCAGACCGTTTGCATCGTAAGCGGGACGGAACAGATACAAAGGATGTCCGCCCTTCTTGAACTCGGGGGAGAGGATGTGATCGCCCTTCTCGGTGGTTACCGCGAAGGAGCAGAGGGTGGGAGGTACGTCGATCTTCTCGAAGGTACCACTCATAGAGTCCTTGCCGCCGATAGCCGCGATGCCCAAATTCTTCTGGGCCATAAAGGCACCCAGCAGCGCCGCCAAAGGCTTGCCCCAACGAGAGGGCTCCTTACCGGGCTTTTCAAAGTATTCCTGGAAGGTCAGATATACGTCCTCAAAGGAAGCACCGGTGGCGATCAACTTGGTGACGGATTCCACAACCGCCAGATATGCGCTGTGGAAGGGGCTCTTCTCTGCGATGAAGGGATTGTAGCCCCAGCTCATCAAGGAGCAGGTGGAGGTTTCCTTCTTCTCGGTGGAAACCTTGTGTACCATAGCCTGGATGGGGGTCATCTGGTACTTACCGCCAAAGGGCATCAGTACGGTGCCTGCGCCGATGGTGGAGTCAAAACGCTCGGAAAGACCTCTGCGGGAGCAGATGTTCAGATCCTCTGCCAAATCCTTCATGCCCTTCGCAAAGTCTGCGGGGATCTCCTTGGCATAATCTTCGATCTTACCGGGAGCGATATCAATGTGCTTTTCAGCACCGTTGGAATTCAAAAATTCGCGAGAGATGTCTACGATGGTCTTGCCGTTCCAGGTCATGCGCAGTCTGGGCTCCTCGGTAACCACCGCAACGCGGGTGGATTCCAGGTTCTCGCCGTAGGCCAATTCGCCGAATCTGTCTGCATCCTCAGCGGCAACAACCACTGCCATACGCTCCTGAGACTCGGAGATTGCCAGCTCGGTGCCGTCCAGACCCTCGTACTTCTTGGGTACGCGGTTCAGATCGATCATCAAGCCGTCTGCCAGCTCACCGATGGCAACGGAAACACCGCCTGCACCGAAGTCGTTACAACGCTTGATCAAGCGGGTAGCCTCGGGATTGCGGAACAAACGCTGAAGCTTGCGCTCCTCGGGAGCGTTACCCTTCTGCACCTCTGCACCACAGCTTTCCAGGGATTCCAGGGTGTGGGACTTGGAGGAGCCGGTAGCACCGCCACAGCCGTCACGGCCGGTACGGCCGCCCAACAGAATGATCACGTCGCCGGGGGCGGGACGCTCTCTGCGTACGTTCTCAGCGGGAGCCGCCGCGATCACCGCACCGATCTCCATGCGCTTTGCCACGTAGCCGTCGTGGTACAGCTCGTCAACCATACCGGTAGCCAAGCCGATCTGGTTACCGTAGGAGGAATAGCCTGCCGCCGCGGTGGTAACGATCTTACGCTGGGGAAGCTTACCGGGCAGAGTCTCGGAAACAGCCTTCAAGGGATCTGCACCGCCGGTAACGCGCATTGCCGCATAAACGTATGCACGGCCGGACAAGGGGTCACGGATGGCACCGCCGATACAGGTAGCCGCGCCGCCGAAGGGCTCGATCTCTGTGGGGTGGTTGTGGGTCTCGTTCTTGAACAGAAGCAGCCAGTCCTCTTCCTTGCCCTCCACGTCAACCTTCATCTTCACGGTGCAGGCGTTGATCTCCTCGGATTCATCCAGCTTTTCCAGCTTTCCGGTGGTACGGAGATACTTGGTGGCAAGGGTAGCGATGTCCATCAGATTGATGGGCTTGGTGCGTCCCAGCTCTGCTCTGGTCTTTACGTATTCGTTGTAAGCATCCTGCAGAACAGCATCCTCAAACTTCACGCTGTCAATGGTGGTGGAGAAGGTGGTATGTCTGCAGTGATCCGACCAGTAGGTATCGATCATCTTGATCTCGGTAATGGTGGGATCTCTCTTTTCACTGCGGAAGTACTGCTGACAGAAACGAATGTCGTCTCCGTCCATTGCCAAACCGGCACCCTTGAGATAAGCCATCAGCTCCTCATCGGAGAAGTCGCAGAAGCCCTCAACGGTGTCAACCTCGGTGGGGATCACGTAGTCAGCCTTCAAGGTCTCTACGGTGTCCAGAGAAGCCATACGGCTTTCCACGGGATTGATAACGTACTTCTGAATAGCCGCAACGGATTCCTCAGAGAGGTTGCCGTACAGCAAATATACCTTCGCGGTGCGAACGGTGGGACGATCTCCCTGGGAAAGGATCTGGATACACTGGGCGGCAGAGTCTGCTCTCTGGTCGAACTGACCGGGGAGATACTCTACGGCAAAGACTACGTCAGCGCCTTCGGGAAGCTCCGTATATACCGTATCCAGCTGAGGCTCGGAAAATACCGTTTTTACAGAAGAAGCAAACAAAGCCTCGTCGATATTTTCCACGTCGTAACGGTTCAAAAGCCGTACGTCGGTGAGCCCTTCGATTTGCAGCAGGGAAGTGAGATCGTTCTTCAGGCTTTGCGCCTCATGGGCAAGGCCTTCCTTCTTTTCTACGTAAATTCTGTATACCATGGTCAGTTACCTCTTTCCTGCAAAACGGACAACGCCTTCTTGCCGATGTCCTTGCGATAATAGGCATTTTCAAAATGCACCTTGGTTACGTTTGCGTAAGCGTTTTTCACAGCCTCGGGCAGGTTTTCTCCCGTTGCCACTACGCAAAGCACACGGCCGCCGCCGGAAACGATCACGCCGTCCTTTTCCTTGGCACCGGCGTAAATGATGTCGGCAGTCATACCTTCCTCCGCCGTGATGGCAAACCCGGTTTCGTACTTTCCGGGGTATCCGTTGGAAGCCATCACCACACAGCAGGCCGCTTTGTCGGAGAATTTGACGTCCATATCCCCAAGAGTGCCCTTTGCCGTGGCTTCCATGATCTCCAGCAGATCGCTTTCCAACAGGGGAAGCACTACTTGAGCCTCGGGGTCGCCGAAGCGGCAGTTGTATTCGATCACCTTGGGGCCGTCCTTGGTGATCATCAGCCCGAAGTACAAGCAGCCTTTAAAGCTTCTGCCCTCGGCATTCATAGCGGCAACGGTGGGCAGGAAGATCTTTTCGATACACTCCTTTGCCACCGCCTCAGTATAGAAGGGGTTGGGAGCAATGGTGCCCATACCGCCGGTGTTCAGACCCTTGTCGTCGTCCAGTGCTCTCTTATGATCCATGGAAGAAACCATGGGACACACACACTTGCCGTCGGTGAAGGCAAGCACGGAAACCTCAGGCCCTTCCAGGAATTCCTCAATAACCACCTTGCTTCCGGAATCTCCGAAAATGCGATCCTCCATCATGGAGCGGATGGCGGTTTTAGCCTCCTCGCGGGTCATAGCGATGATAACGCCCTTGCCCAAAGCAAGACCGTCCGCCTTCAACACCGTGGGAATGGGAGCGGTCTCCAGATATTCCAGCGCCTTGTCCAGATCCTCAAACACTTTGTAAGCCGCAGTGGGGATTCCGTATTTCTTCATCAGATTCTTGGAGAATACCTTACTGCCTTCAATGATGGCAGCCGCCTTGTTAGGTCCAAAGCAGGTAACGCCCACGGCCTCCAAAGCGTCTACGCAACCCAACACCAAAGGATCGTCGGGAGTCACCACCGCAAAATCAATTTCCTTTTCCTTTGCAAATTCCACGATGGCGGGGATATCCTTCGCGCCGATGGGCACGCAGGTGGCATCCTTCGCAATACCGCCGTTTCCGGGCAGAGCGTAGATCACCTCCGCCTTGGGGTTGCATTTCAATTTTTTGATTACGGCGTGCTCACGACCGCCGCCGCCGATTACCATTATCTTCATGTTTCGTTCCTCTTTCTCACGATCTCTCGGGAGACCTGCTCTGCCGCTGCGGGCAACAACAGCCACTCCGCTTCCTCCATTACAAGCTTCTGAAGCCCGGAAGCATCGATCCCCTCGGGAATATTCACTGCCTTTTGCAGTAAGATCTCGCCACCGTCGGTGATCTCATTGACGAAATGTACCGTAGCGCCGGTGACCTTCACGCCCTTCTTCAGAGCCTCCTCGTGAACACGCAACCCATAATATCCGTCTCCGCAGAAGGAGGGGATCAGAGAGGGATGGATGTTGATGATCCGTCTGGGATATCTCTTCACAAAGTCTTCGGAGAGAATGGCAAGGAATCCCGCCAAAACGATCAGATCGATCTTTTTCTCTTCCAGAAGTGCGATCAACTGCTTTTCAAACGCTTCCTGCCCCAAGATCTTTTTGTGGAGAACCACGCCCTCCACGCCTGCGGCAGAAGCGCGCTCCAGCGCATACACGTCGGGCTTGTTGGAGACCACCAAAGCGATCTCGCCGGAGGGAAGCTTTCCCTCCTTCTCCGCGTCCAGCAAGGCCTGCAAATTTGTGCCGCCGCCGGAAACGAAGACAGCGATCCGCGCCTTCAGCATAAGATAATCCCTTCGTCGGAACGGATCACTTCACCGATGATGTAAGCGTCCTCGCCTGCCTCGCGGAGAGTTGCAAGTGCCAGATCAGCCTGCTCCTTGGGAACAACGATGCTCATACCAACACCCATGTTGAAGGTGTTGAACATATCACGCTGATCGATACCGCCCTCTTTTGCAATGAGATCGAAGATGGGCAGAACCTTTACAGCCTTCTTCTCGATCTTTGCGGTGTAGCCCTTTGCGAAGGAACGGGGGATGTTCTCATAGAAGCCGCCGCCGGTGATGTGGGAAATACCCTTCACCTGTACCTTATCAAGCAGTGCCAGAACGGGCTTCACGAAGATCTTGGTGGGGGTCAGCAGAACCTCACCCAGCTCACGGCCGTCCAGAGCATCGTACTTGCGGTGAATATCGCTGTTCTCCAGATCAAATACCTTACGAACCAGAGAGAAGCCGTTGGAATGTACGCCGCTGGAGGGGATGGCGATGATCACGTCGCCCTCGGTCATGGCGTTGCGGTCGATCACCTTATCGCGGTCAACCACACCCACGGAGAAGCCTGCCAGGTCATATTCATCTACGGGGTAGAAGCCGGGCATCTCAGCAGTCTCGCCGCCGATCAAAGCGGAGCCGGACTGTACGCATCCCTCGGCAACACCGGAAACGATGGAGGCGATCTTCTCGGGAACGTTCTTGCCGCAGGCAATGTAATCCAGGAAGAACAGGGGCTTTGCACCGACGCAGATAACGTCGTTAACGCACATTGCCACACAGTCGATACCAACGGTATCGTGCTTGTCCATCAAAAATGCAATCTTCAGCTTGGTACCAACGCCGTCGGTACCGGAAACAAGTACGGGCTTGGAGATACCGGTAAGATCCAGATCGAACAAACCGCCGAACCCTCCGATATCGGAGCAAACACCCTTGGTCATAGTTCTGGCGATGCTGGCCTTCATCAGCTCTACCGCCTTATAGCCTGCGGTAATATCTACGCCTGCGTTCTTATAGCTTTCGCTAAAACTCTTCTCGTGCATAATCGTATCCTTTCGTCGTGTCGACAGTTTATTTCTTATCTTTTTTCGCTCAGCTTCTGATCAAAGCGGCCGGTACGGTTTTCCGTGGGGGTCGCGGTGGGATATTCTCCGGTGAAGCAAGCGTTGCAGTATTCCTTGGTCTCGCCGCTGAGCTTCATGGCGTTCTCAATGCTGAGGTAGCCGAGAGAATCTACGCCGATCACCATGGCGATCTCATCCTGGGAGTATCTGTTGGCGATTAGCTTATCCTTGGAGCTGACGTCGGTGCCGTAGTAGCAGGGGAACTTAAAGGGAGGAGAGGAGATGCGCATATGCACTTCCTTTGCTCCTGCTGCGCGGAGCAGATTGACGATCTGTCCGCAGGTGGTGCCTCTTACGATGGAGTCGTCCACCAGCACCACACGCTTACCTGCAATCACGCTGGCAATAGGGGAGAGCTTCAGTCTTACCAGATTTTCTCTGGACTTCTGTCCGGGAGAGATGAAGGTACGACCGATATAACGGTTCTTCAGAAGACCGGGGGCGTAGGGGATACCGGATTCTCTGGAATAGCCCAAAGCGGCATCCAAGCCGGAGTCGGGTACGCCGACCACCACGTCGGCATCCACGGGATGCTCCTGTGCCAGATACCGTCCTGCACGGACGCGGGCATCGTGAACGCAACAGCCGTCGATGACAGAGTCGGGTCTTGCAAAATAAACGTATTCAAACACACAAAGCTTGGGGCAAGCCTTACCGCAGTGATCCGTAATGGATTCCACGCCGTTTTTGTTAAACACCAGGATCTCGCCGGGCTTCAGATCGCGGACGAATTTTGCGCCCACTGCGCCAAGAGCACAGCTTTCGGAGGCTACGATGTAAGCACCGTCGTCGCGGATACCGTAGCAAAGAGGGCGGAAGCCGTTTTCGTCACGGCAGGCGATCATCTTGGAGGGGGACATTACCACCAGAGAGTAAGCGCCCTTGACACGGTGCATAGCGGCGTTGACTGCCTGCTCGATGGAGGGCTGTCTCAAACGCTCCTCGATGATGATGTAGGACATGACCTCGATGTCACTCTGGGTATGGAAGATAGAGCCCTTCAGCTCCAATTCGGTACGAAGCTCGTAGGAGTTGACCAAGCTGCCGTTGTGAGCAATGGCCATTCTGCCCTTGATGTGATCCACCACCACAGGCTGAGCATTTTCTCTGCCCTTACTGCCGGAGGTGCCGTAACGGCAGTGACCCAACGCCATGTTGCCGTTTTCAATGGAGTCCAAAACCTCGGGGGTAAACACGTCGTTTACCAGACCGCTGTCCTTATGAGTGCGGAACAAGCCGTCATCGTTGACAACGATACCGCAGCTGGACTGTCCGCGGTGCTGCAGGGCAAACAGACCGTAGTAGGTGGTAGCCGCAACTTCACAGCGATCGGGGGCATAGATCCCGAAGACGCCGCATTCTTCTTTCAATTTGTTCATGTGAATTACCTGCCTGTGTGTAAAGTATCCTTATTCGGCGTATTTTGCGGAGATCTCCGCATCCTTTTGCAATACCTTTGCGGTGTCTGCCTTTCTCTTCTCGGCGAGCTTGGCGGCCAAGCTTCTGTCAGAGACTGCAAGGATCTGAATTGCCAGCAATGCGGCGTTGGCGGCACCGTCAATAGCAACGGTGGCAACAGGCATACCGGTGGGCATCTGTACCGTGGAAAGCAATGCGTCAAGTCCGTCAAGCGTGGAGGACTTTACAGGGATCCCGATTACGGGAAGGGTGGTGTTAGCGGCAAATGCGCCTGCTAGATGAGCGGCCTTGCCTGCGGCGGCGATGACTACGCCATAGCCCTTGCTGCGGGCACTCTCGGCAAACTTCTTTGCCTCTGCGGGAGTTCTGTGTGCGGAAAGCACCCGTACGGTGAAGGGTACCTCGAACTGTTTCAGAACGTCAATGGCTTTCTCAACTACGGGCAGATCGCTGTCGGAGCCCATGATAATGGCAACTTTTTTCATAGCGGCAAAATGATCCTTTCTGTTGGTAAATCGGTCAAATAAATGAAAGAAACCGGAGTTCCTTGTTCTGCACAGCCCGCAGAATGGA
>JAFYNA010000006.1 GCA_017549925.1 Clostridia bacterium
CACGGCGGATTACGTGCGGTTCTCCGGGGTGGAGCCCTTGCCCGTGGAAAGCTTGGAAGAGCTTGCCCGGCAGGGTGTCACCAAGGTGCTTTGGTACGGCACCAAGGAGGAGATCCCCGCTTTTTGGGAGGAAATGAAGCAAAAGCCCTTTACAAACACCCATATCTGTCCTTCTCAGCCCATGTTCTTGGAATTCTTCCACGGAGAAGTCTCCAAGGCGGCGGCACTTTCCAGGCTGGGGGAGCTGTTGCACATCCCGCGGGAGGAAATGATTGCCATGGGGGACGGCGCCAACGATTTGGAGCTGATTGCCTACGCGGGGCTGGGAATCGCCATGGGCAACGCCACGGAAGCGGTCAAGAAAAAAGCCCCTGCCGTGACGAAGACCAACGACGAGGACGGCGTGGCGGCAGTGATTGAGAAATATTTGTTGTGAAAAGGAGACGTTTTTATGAAGCCTCACGGAATGGTGATACAAGGCGTGGATATGCCTTACGTTGTTTTTGAAAACGTTGAAAACCGGCAGTACCGCGGGTTGTTTTTGCACGAGCATGATCCGTTGTGCCGCGAGAAAGATCCCGTCTCCAAGGCGTTGAGCAAGGAATATCAATGGGAGCCTGTGAACGTTGACGGTGAGGATCGCTTCCTTTGGAAGCAATGCGTGTTTGACCCTACCTTGGCGGTGCGGTACGCGGCTCGTTGCAAAGAACTGGGCAAGTCCGTACGGGTGCTGTTTTTGGAAAGCGACTACCCCGGCGAGGAGTGGCAAGGCGTCGTTCCTGAAAAGAAATTCCTGGGGTACGAGGTGTTCTTGCTTCCTTGGAGCGTTATGGTCTACCACGACCTGTTGTTTTCTCCGCTTTTGCGGGAGTACCGCGAAAAATTGAACGAGAACTTCCTGTTTGCAACCTTAGAAGATGCGCAGTCGTTCATGTCCTTCTACAAGGAGCAGTTGACCGCAGGCACGGTGGGGGATGAAGATGCTCCCGAGGACGTATTCCTTGCGGCCGTCTACGAGGTGGACGAAAAATCTTTTGACGCATGGAGTAAAACAGTATGAAAAAATTTACGGCGGTTTTATTGCTTATGAGCTTGCTTAGCGGTTTGTGCTTTTCCGCCTCTGCGGAAGAGGAGAAGATCTTGGATGGGTGCGTTTTGGTCACCTTCGGTGCCAGCAACACAGCTCTTTCCTCCTGGCCATCGGACGTGGCAGAAGAGTTGAATATGTATTTGATCAATTCCGGTATTGGCGGTAACAATACCTCCCACGGTAGGGTGCGCTTCCAGCGAGACGTGCTTTCCCACAACCCGGATTTTGTGACCATTTGCTTTGGCACCAACGATTTTAACCGCCAGGGAAGCGGTGAACCCCAAGTGACCCCCGAGGAATATCGGGAGAATTTGGTATATTTTATCACGGAACTGCAAAAGATCGACGCTGTCCCCATTCTGGTGACCTCTCCCATCATTCAGGAATACGCCTGCGGCGGGGGAAGCCTTTACCCCCAGGGCACGGTGAACGGCGGCTTGGACGTTTACGTGAACATCGTGCGGGAGCTGGCGGCGGAATATAACGTGCCCTTGGTAGACGTTCATGCTATGTGCGATGCGGGCTATACCGCGGATGAGGTTCTGGTCTCCGATGGTGTGCATCTCACTGAAATCGGCAACAAGGTATTCACCGACGGGCTGGTGGAATATTTCCGCGCCAACTATAAAAACGACCCGAACGCGCCTCGCGTGGAGTACCCTCAGCCTCCGGAAATGCAGGAAGCGCCCTTTACGGCAAGCATTTTCTCCTCCGATCCGAAAGATTGGCTGGAGGTTTACCCCGACACGGTGGTGATGACCCAAGAGAAGAACGGTGCAATGTCCTTTTCCAACACCACGGGGCTTTGGCCGGAGGTGCATTACGCCCCCTCGGCGGATAAGACCCTGCCCGTCCCTGTGAGAGGTAGTTATCTCACCATCGACATTAAATTAGAAGCCGCCATGAACATCATGCTGTACTTCAACGGCGCCAATCCCACCACAGGCTATGAGGCGGGATATATTCGCTTGAATTCCATTCTCAAGGCGAAGATACCCTCCCTTAAAATGACGGGGGACGACATTTTAGGCGGTCAGCACATCCAATGCACCCTGCAATTGGAGGAGATCATCCCCAAGGGTATGATCGATGATGAGGGGAACGTGGTGTTCTCCGGCGTGAAGCTTTATGTGGTAGGCGCGGCAGGGAAGAAGATCACCATCAACAAGCTGGAGGTCACTGCGGTAGATCCTGCTACACTGCCCCCCTTGCCCACCTATGAATACGGTGCAGACCTGATGCCCGACAGCGCGGACAAGATCACCCCCGCCCAGGGCGTGGCAGGGGTGGAATACCACGAGGACGGCAGTTTTACTCTGTCCAGAGATGCTACAAGCTCTATTGCATGGCCTTCCGTGAAGGTAGCTGTGGACAAAGAGATCGACCTTGCCGCCACGCCGCTGTTGCACTTGGAGGTGGAGATGGCAAAGGGATGCGCCAACGGACATCTCTACTACACCAGAGCGGATGGTTCTTCCGGAAGTGTACAGCTTTCCAAGCTGGTACACGGCACGGAGTACGATATGACCGATGACACGGATATTTACGTGGATCTGGCGGCGTATTTCGAAAGCGAAGAGGTCATCAAGGTGAACTACATCACCCTCTCTGTCTACGGCAACGTGGGGGATTCCATTACCTGGAAGTCCATTGAGGCGGCAAAGCTGATCCCCGTGGAGATCCCGCCCGAGGTGAGTGAGGAAGAGAGCACGGAAACCGGCGAGGAAAACAGCGAGGCAGAGTCCTCCGCCGCGGAATGCAGTCACGAGGAGCTTTCCATAGATATGGAGAAGCTGGGCAAAGACGGCATGGGCCTGTGGGGTTGGATTTTATTGGCAGGCGCTGCCTTGACCGCGGCGGCTGTAACCATCTTGTTCTTCAGGAAAAAACGATAAAACGCTCAAAAAGGAACTGCGCGAAACGTCAAAACGCGAAACGCAGTTTTCTTTTTTTTATTTTTTTGCAAAAACCCCTTGACAAAATCGGTTTACTGGTGTAAACTATACACGTGGTTGACAAGAGCCAACCGAAAATACAAAAAACAACGTCCATCAAAGGAGTTTATGCTATGAAAGATTTAAAGCTTTGCGAATCCGATTACAGATTTATGTGCGTGATCTGGGAAAATGAGCCCCTGCCCTCCGGCAAGCTGGTTGAGCTTTGCAAGGAGGCGCTGGATTGGAAA
>JAFYNA010000055.1 GCA_017549925.1 Clostridia bacterium
CCCAACAGCGGTAAGACCACCATGTTCAACGCTCTCACCGGGAAAAGTGAGAAGGTGGGCAACTGGGCAGGGGTTACCGTGGAGAAAAAAGAACATCCCATCAAGAAGAGCTATTGCGGCGGGGCAGAGAACCTGATCGCAGTGGACCTTCCCGGGGCGTACTCTATGTCCCCCTTCACCTCGGAGGAAAGCGTTACCAGCGAGTACGTGAAGAACGAGAACCCCGACGTGATCGTGAACATTGTGGATGCTACCAACCTCAGCCGCAGCTTGTTCTTCACCACCCAGATTTTGGAGCTGGGCATCCCCGTGGTGGTGGCCTTGAACAAGGCGGACGTGAACCAAAAGACCCAGAAGAAGATCAATTCCACCCTCCTGGCGGAAAAGTTAGGTTGCCCCGTGGTGGATACCGTGTCCACCTCTGCGGAGGGACTGACGGAGGTGATCTCCGCCGCCCTTGCCCGTGTGGGGAAGGAGCAGACTGCTCCCTATGTGCAGGGAGAACTCGACCTTACCGACCGCGCCGCGGTGGAGCAGGCGGACAGAAAGCGCTTTGCTTTTGTGAAGGAGATCGTATCCCAAGTGGAGACCCGCAAGGTGTTCGCACGGGAAGAAAACGTCCATGACCGCGCGGATCGCATCCTCACCAACAAATGGGTGGGCATCCCTCTGTTTGCTGTGGTGATGTGGCTGGTTTTCTGGGTATCTCAGGTAGGCCCCGGCGTTTGGCTGGCAGAGGGCTTGACCTTTGGCGAGGGAGATTCCGCTGTGGTTATCCCCGGCTTGGTCACGCTGATCGAAGCCTTTGGCGAGTGGGTTGGCGGCTTGGTGGAAAATACCGCGCCCATCCTGCAGACTATTTTGGTGGATGGCATCATCGGCGGCGTGGGTGCCGTGGTGGGCTTTTTGCCCTTGGTCATGGTGATGTATTTCCTCTTGGCACTTTTGGAGGACTGCGGCTATATGTCCCGTGTTTCCGTGGTTCTTGACCCCGTCTTTAAGAAGGTGGGGCTTTCCGGTAAATCCGTCATTCCCTTGGTGGTTGGCACGGGATGCGCCGTTCCCGGCGTGATGGCCTGCCGTACCATCCGTGACGAGGGGGAGCGGAGAGCCACCGCAATGCTGGCGCCCTTCATTCCCTGCGGCGCAAAGATCCCCGTGATCGCGTTGCTGGCGGGCTTGTTCTTCCCCGGTTCTGCCTGGGTTGCTCCCGTGATGTACTTCATGGGCTTGGCCTTGGTGTTCTTTGGAGCACTGTTGATCAAATGGGTCTCCGGCTATAAGTACAAAAGCTCTTTCTTCATCATCGAGCTTCCTTCCTACAAGCTTCCCTCCTTCTGGGGTGCTTTCAAATCCATGTGCTCCCGCGGCTGGTCTTACATCGTCAAGGCGGGCACGGTGATTTTGGTGTGTAACGCCCTGGTCACCATTATGCTGAACTTCTCCTGGAGCTTTTCTCCCGCTTCTCCCACGGAATCCATTCTGCGGGATATCGCGTCTCCCGTTGCCCTCTTGCTGATCCCCTTGGGCTTTGGCACTTGGCAGCTGGCGGCGGCCGCGGTGACGGGCTTTATCGCCAAGGAAGAGGTGGTAGGTACCTTGGGTGCCGTGTTCACCGCCTTGGCTGTTGGCGAGGAGTTTGAGCTGTTGCAGACGGGCAATGGTGAGGCTGTTCTGGGCATCACCGCCTCCGCAGGCCTTGCGTATCTGATCTTCAATCTGTTCTCTCCGCCCTGCTTTGCCGCAGTGGGAGCTATGCGCTCCGAGATCGGCAGCAGAAAGTGGTTTTATGCAGGTCTTGCCTTGCAGTTCTCTGTTGCGTACGTTATTTCCTTTGCCGTGTACCAAGGCGGCACGCTGTTGACCTTGGGAGAGGTGGGAGCAGGCTTCCTGCCCGGCTTGGTAGCCGTGGCGGTGTTGATCCTTGCCACCGTGGCTTGGGGCATTTCCTCCAACGCCAAGGCAAAGCAGGCTTACGAAGCCAAGAAGAGAAGGAGCTGATTGCGGTATGTGGGAAAATGTGATTTTAGCCGCAGTTCTGCTGGCCATCCTGGGCGGAGCAATTACTTACATCGTCAAAGCGAAGAAGCGCGGGCAGAAGTGCATCGGCTGTCCCTACAGCGGCTGTAAGACCTGCAGTTGCGGTAAAAAAGAAGATTGAAAGCAAAACACCCATGGAAGTTTAAGTCACTCCCGTGGGTGTTTTTCGTTTGTGCGGTTTTTACAAAAACGCGTTGTTTTTTTGTGCGAATGGTCAAAATGAGTTTCTTTTGTTGATTTTTGTTGACAAAAAGGTTCGCTTTTTGTATACTGTAAATGCAAATCCTTCCCCATCATAAATCGGGAAGAAAAACGAAAGGAGATCTCCAAAATGACAAAAACGAAAACTTTGATCCTCGCTTTGCTTACGGTGGCGCTCCTTTTGCCTGCCGTTGCCCTTTCTGTAGCGGCAGAATTTTCTGTTTACGGAAGTTACTTGGGTCTGGGCGATCTTGACAATAACGAGAAAGTAAATTCCACGGATTACGCCATTCTGAAGCGTTACGTTATGAGGCTCTACGACTTGCCGGAAGAGTTGGTTTGCTCTGCGGATATTACCCTGGACGGTGAAGTGAACGCTCTGGACTACGCGATGCTGAGGCGGATAGTGCTGAAGACTTACCAGCCGGATCGCTCTTGGCTCGGCAAACCCGTCGAGGAGCTGACCGACGAAGAACTTTGGAAACGCATCCGTTATGATCTGGCACGCTACCGCGTGGAAGGGGAACTGATCGTGACCTTCCGCGAGGGAATGGATGCGGAGACCATCAGCGAGGCGCTTGCATCCGTTGGCTTGTCTCCCGATTTGAAAAATTCCCACCAGTATACCTACGTTGATATTTTCCACCCCGATTTTTGTTGGTTGACGCTGAAGACGGAAGAGGCTCTGTTGCCGGAGGTGTATTTCGCGCTCAGCCGCTGTGACGCGGTGAAGAGCGTATTTCCCAATGAGATCTGCGTTGCCAATTAACGAAACAAAAAGCCTCCGTGTAAAAGCGGAGGCTTTCGTTATGCCTTTTTAAAGCTCGTGTCTGTACTTGCCGAACTCCACGGCTTCATCCAAGGGAGAGTACATATAGCCCACGTGGTATTCGTTGCCTGTGGCACGGTATTCCGCCATACGGGTCTGGAGAGAAGAGCCCTTGCGGATGAACATGAGGTTCTCGTCCACGGTGGAAGCGATGGGGCAGAGATGCACGCACTTCTCGATCTCCCGAATACGGCTTCCCTCCGGGAAGAGGTGCTTGTTCTGGGGAGAATACAGCCAGGAATAACAGACGATGGCTTTGAAATCCATATCGGGGTAGAACTCGCGGTAGAAATCCAGCGCCATCAAAATGGACTTGCGGTGCTGTTCGGGAGAATACTCCGACTGGGGAGGGATGTGGATGCCCAATGCCGCGTCCTTACGGGAGAGGGCAAGCTTCCAAACAGACTTGGGGAAGACCGTAGTCTCGGGCTTCACTGCGCCGTTGGGCAGTACCTCGTGACCGATGAAGGCCTCCTCGGTTTCCTGCATAGCGGCGGTGCGGAACACTGCCAGCGCGGGGTTGTTGGTGAGTGCGCCGTCCTTGTCTGCATCAAAAGCACCCAAGAGCAGGGTACGGTATTCCTTGCCGTCGGTAATGGCAATATAATCCGGGGAGAAACGCTCCGGCTGGAACTTCAAGGTGTTGAACAGGAACATACAGCCCCCTGCACACAAAAGGTTCCAGTTACGCTCGCCGATGCCCCAATAGCCGTTGGGCACGGAGAAGCCGGTGGTGTATCCGCGGTATGCGCCGGTATTCTCTGCGTTGAGATCTGCGGGAGGCTTGCGCACCGTCAAGGTGTAGCCCAAGGCGGCGGTGACGAACAGCAGATCCACGCTGGGGGTCTGATAGCCGGGGATCTCAAACAGCACGGGGGCGTAGATCTCGTTTTCCCAAGGCTTTCTGGCCTCAAACAGGCAGTACCGCAGGAATCTTGCCGCCAGATTGCGCTGTGTGTCCTCCAAGAGCTTTGCGTTCATCTCCTGCAAGAACTCAAAGCAACCGTGGTCAACCCCCGTAGCGGCCTCCACAGCGGCGAATTCCTCCTCGCTGATCAAGGGCTTGGAGGCATCCCCGTCAAAGCTTTCCGCCAAGGGGAGGAAGGATGCAGGGAGATCGTAGGTAAAATAGGATTTGATTGCATTTATATCAAGCATAGTTTTTACACTCCTTTTTTTCTTTTATTTTATCAAAAACAACCCCTTTTGTCAAGGCGGGGGCAAAAAATGCCGAAAAACCTATGGACTTTTTTTCTCCTTCGTGTTACAATGAGCAGGAAACAGGAGGGCATTTCCCATGGATCAGCAACAACTTAAATTCCAAAAAATGACACAAACTCCCGTCAAGCCTCTGATCTTGAAGCTTGCCATCCCCACCATTCTCTCCATGCTGGTGACCACCTTCTACAACATGGCGGACACCTATTTTGTGGGAATGCTGGAGAGCAACAGCATCACCGGTGCGGTGGGCGTTGTGTTCTCCATGATGTCTGTGATCCAGGCGGTGGGCTTCTTCTTCGGCCACGGCTCGGGGAACTACGTCTCCCGCGAGCTGGGAAAGCACCGTATCAAAGAGGCGGAGACCATGGTTTCCGTGGGCTTCTTCACCTCCTTTGCCGCAGGACTTTTGATCTGCGTGAGCGGCTTGCTGTTCTTGGATCCCCTCACCCGTCTCTTGGGTGCTACGGAGACCATTCTGCCCTATGCAAAGGCCTACATGGCGCCTCTGCTGCTTTCCGCGCCCTTTATGTGCGCCTCCTTGGTTTTGAACAACCAGCTCCGCTTTCAAGGCAACGCCACCTACGCCATGGTGGGCATCGTTTCCGGTGCGGTGCTGAACATCGCCTTGGACCCTCTTTTGATCTTTGTCTTTGATATGGGCATCGCAGGTGCCGCCTGGGCAACCGCCATCAGCCAGATCGTCAGCTTCGGTCTGCTGTTGATCGGGGTGCAGAAGAGCGATACCCTCAAGGTGCGTGTCAAGAACTTTACCTTTGACGTTTCCTATCTCAAGAGCATCGCCAACGGAGGTACGCCCTCCCTTTGCCGCCAGGGCATCGGCTCCATCGCCTCCATTGCTCTCAACCGCGTGGCAGGCGGCTTTGCCAACCAGGACGCGGTGATCGCCGCCTTCTCTGTGGTGCAGAGAATTATGATGTTTGCCGCCTCCGCCTTCATCGGCTTCGGCCAGGGCTTCCAGCCGGTGTGCGGCTTCAACTGGGGCGCTAAGCGGTACGACCGCGTCAAGGAATCCTTCTGGTTTTGCGTACGGGTCTCTGCGGTGGCCATGGCAGTCTTCTCTCTGGCGGGCTGTCTCTTCTCCGGAGAGCTGATCGCCTTGTTCCGTGACGAAGAAAACGTCATTCAGATCGGTACCCAAGCCCTGCGGGCACAGCTATACGTGTTCCCGCTGATGAGCTGGGTGTTCCTTTCCAACATGATGCTGCAGACCATCGGCAGAGTGTTCAAGGCCTCTATTCTGGCCGCCGCACGGCAGGGGCTGGCATTCCTCCCCGTGGTGCTGATCCTGCCCGCCATTTTTGAGCTGGGCGGCTTGGTTTGGGCGCAGGCAGTGGCGGACGTGCTGGCGTTCTTGATCGCCCTGCCCATTCAGATCTCCGTTTTGCGTGAGATGGAGGGCTATATGAAGGAGAAAAAAATATGATTGATTTACTCGCCACCGAAAAAGAACTGATCTCCCGCCACATTATCCCCGGCGGGGTATGTGCGGATTTTACCATGGGCAACGGCCACGACACCCTGTGGCTCTCCCGTGCCGTGGGGGAGACGGGGAAGGTGTACGCCTTTGACGTACAGCAAGCTGCCCTGGACAGCACCGCAAGATTGTTAAAGGAAGAAAACGCCCACGATAACGTGACTTTGATCTTAGATTCCCACCACAACGCCGCAAACTATATCAAGGAGCCTATCTGCGTGGGAATGTTTAACCTAGGCTGGCTTCCCGGCGGGGATAAATCCATCACCACCCTGCGGGAGACCACCCTCCCTGCGGTAGAGACCGCTATCCAACTCCTTGCCCCCGGGGGCGGCATCCTGCTGGCGGTTTACCCCGGCCACGAGGAGGGAAGGATCGAAGGGGAGCTGATCACGGAATACCTCTCCACCCTGAACCGCAAGCAGATCTGCTGCTCTAAATTGCAGATCGTCAATTCTCCTACCTCGCCCTTCTTCTTTTTGATCGAGAAAAAATGATCACCCCAAGAGCCGTGTGAAAAACGCGGCTTTTTTTGTATTCTCTCTTGACATTCTCTAACTTTTGTGATAAAATAACGCGCGATATATAACTAATGCTATACATGGGGTGATGCACATGGCACCCAAGGTAAAGGTTACGAAAGAAGAGATCCTGGCTTCCGCTGTGGAGCTTGTGCGCAGAGGTGGCGGTCAATCCTTGAATGCAAGGAATATTGCGGCCGCCTTGAACTGCTCTACC
>JAFYNA010000056.1 GCA_017549925.1 Clostridia bacterium
CAGACGGGGCTGTTCCACACCATCGGGCTGGCGGAACGGGCTTTTTCCCATGACCGAGAAGAAAATCTGCGCCTCAAGCTACTGACCTACCGCCTCATCTGCCGCAGATTGCGGGAGCAATACCCGGGCTCAAAGCTTCTCTTGGCAAGCTGGGATCTGTGGATGTTCTACACCCCCGAGGAGGTGAAAAAGCTCCTCGCCCAGCTGGACAAAGAGCAGGTGGTGCTCTTGGATTACACCGCCGACTCCATGGGGGGGAGCAACTTCCGCACCTGGGGCGTAGAGGGGAGCTTCCCTTGGATCTTCGGCATCTTCCACGCCTACGAGCCTTCCAATGAACTGCGGGGAGATTACCCCATGCTCACCGCACGGTTACAGCACGCCAAAAACGACCCCTTCTGCAAGGGAATGGTGTTCTGGCCGGAATGCTCCCACGGCGACCCCTTTATGACGGAGTTCTTCGCCCAAAACGCTTGGGAGATCTCGGATCAGCCCATGGAAGAGCAGTTGAAAGCCTTCTGCAAAGCCCGTTACACCCACGGGGAAGAGCTGTATACCCTTTGGGAGAAGGTGCTTCCCTTGGCAAAACTTATGTCCTGGAGCAAGTATGAAGCCGTTACCCCTTGGGCAGAGACGGATCTCTTCTGCCGTGCCGCGTGGGAGCTGGATGTCTGCAAGGACGACCCCCGCTACGACGACTGTTTACTGCCCTTGGAGGCACACCGCCAAAACGCCGCAGAGGCTTTGCGCCGCATCGCCCTGCTGTTGGGGCAGGAGGATGCGCAGGAGACCCGCGACCTTTACGATCTCGCCCGCACCGTCCTCACCCGTTACCTCAACGGGCTGACCTTGACCCTTGGCAGGCAGTACAGCCGCGGGGAAGAGGTAACGCCCACGGCGGAAAAGCTTCTCCGCCTGCTGGCATTGTATGGGGACTTCTTGGCTTCCAATGAGGAATTTTCTCTCTTCCACACCCTGCGCTCCCTCAACGAAACCGCCCCCGTGAACCCCGTCTTCACCCCCACGCTGAAGCGGAATTGCGACAATCTGTATTGCCGCAGTGCGGTCACGGAGTGCGTGTTGGAGCTGTACCTGCCGGAGCTGGAAAAGCTTGTGGAGATGTTAAAAGGAAAGACCTACGACAAAGCAGCCCTCATCTCCTTCTGCAAAGCAAACCAAGCCGCATTTGAAGTCCGTCCCCTGACACCGTCGGCAAACAAAGAGCGCCCCGCCCGTGTGTTGCAGCAAGCCGCGGAGATCTTGGAAAAGTAACAACAAAAGAGACCTTCGAAAGGTCTCTTTTCGTTTGCTTATGAATCCGTCTCCACCGTGAGCTTGACGGGGATTTCGGCGGTCACGCGGTATTCTGCGGGGATCTCGATGAAGAACATCCACTCCCCCATATCGTCGGTCCACCCTTGTCCACTGCGGGTGAGGAACACCTCCAGGGTATTGCCGCCGCGGATCAACACTTCCTTCAGCTTCCAGCCGTAGGAGCCGCTGGGTTCCTTCCGATACACCGCCAGCAACACGTTCTCTTCAAAGAACGCCTCGTCGTACCGATCCTCGATCTTCACGGGAACGGGATTGCCCTGCAGATCAAAGGAACCGGACTTCACGTACGTATCAAAAAAACTCTGCTTACTCTCAAGATCCGTCAGCACCGTCACGTCGGCGGGGGTGTTACCAAAGGAATAGATATCCGCCCACTGATAGTCGGGATACAAAACCGTCCACCAGTTTTCCACCACGTAGCCGTTCTCCCGCACCGCAAGGCGAAGCTCCCGAGACAAGGCGGGATGCTCTTTCTCCACCTTACACAGATAAACCTTGCCCCCTGCTTCTTGTTCCTCGGACAAGATCCCCCGTCCGAATTGCACCTCCGTGACCTCCCCGGTGCGGACAATGCTCTCAAAAATCACCGTATCAGTCTCTCCCGTGGGGATATAAACGCCGATCATACTGTATTTTTCAAAATCCGTGTACTCCAAAATATCCCATTTTTCCCAATCCTCGGAAGGATAGCGGCTCATAAAGGCCTCCGCCTCTTCACGGGAATTCAGCAGCAGGATCTCCGCCTCTCCTTGATGGGCGGTAGTGGCATGATACAAGGTCACGCCCCTGTAATGGATCTCAATGGAGGTCTCCTCCGTTACGGGCAGATCACGGGGAAGCTCTGCCGCCATCACCCAACATTCCACATCCCATTCCAGCACGTCCCCATAAACGTAGGAATTCGCATTCCATTCCAGAACGCCCTCCTTCAGCCAAAGGGATTCCGACCCTATCCAAGGGGTGCCGCTTCCCTCGGGGAGATAGGCAACCGCCAGCAAATGTTCTTCAAAAAAATCTTCGTCGTACCGAGCCTGCCACCGATAATCGTCTCCGTTTCCTGCGGGGGCGTACCGATCAAAGAAGGCCTTTGCTTCCTCTGCACTGCCCAGCACTGCCGTGTATTCCTCGTGGTAACGGTACTGCACCTCCTCCACGTAAATCGGAACCTCCAAAAGCAGCTCGGCAGGAATTTCCGGCTCCTCCTCCGCCTTCACGGTAAGCTTCTCCCCGGAGGCGGCAGGATGGTCTTTTCCAACCTGCAACAGCCACACGCAACCGCCCCCAAGCATATCGGGCGCTTCCGACGGTATGCGGCATCCGATCACCACCTCCACACCCTCTGAGGTGCGGGTCAGCCCGCGGAAGAATGCTACCGTCCCGTGCACGGGCAAGGGGAGATACACGCCGATGAAGCTCTCCTTTTCAAAATCCACCCGGGCAATATCGTATCCCATGTAGTCGTGCCAAAAGTCTTCACGGCAATGACGGCTCAAAAAGGCTTGCAGGCTCTCCGGATCCTCCAGCAAAAGCGCCTCGGGCTCCGTGCATTCTCCCACGCTCTCCTGAACGAAGTTCACGTCATACCCCTTCAGCTCCACGGGCGTTTCCGCTGTGACAGGAACGTCCCGAGAGATCTCCGCCAAAAGCACCCAGCCTGCCATGTCGCAAGTGCCGAATCCTGTGGAATACTCGTTAAAAGTCCATTCCAAAACGCCGTTTTTCAGCCAAACCGATTCCGTTCCCAGCCGATGCGACCCGCTTCCCACGGGGGTATAGGCGGCAAGGAGTCTGTGGTTCTCAAAATACGCCGCATCGTAACGATCCTCCAGCTTGACCGGGCCGCCGTACAGGGCGGAGGAAGCGTATTCCCCAAAGAAGGCTTCCTTTTCCTCCACGGTCTCCAGCACCGCCGTATAGGTGCGGTCGTCGGAACGGTAATCTACCTGCGCCGCTTGGGTGGGCGCATCGATCCAAAGGTCTGTTTCTTCCGACTCTTCCGGTTCTTCGGAGAGGTCGGGCAGGGATTCCTCTATGGATTCCTCAGAGACCGAGACAGACACTTCCTCCCGGGAAACC
>JAFYNA010000057.1 GCA_017549925.1 Clostridia bacterium
ACTTTCCGTTCCCTCCCGTCCATTGACGAATAGCGGGCAACACCGTGGGGGCGGCGTTTTCTGTAGCCTTCGCAGTGGCTCCTGCCACAGGAATCGCCAAAACAGACCCCAAAAGAAGCCCGGATAAAAAGCTTGCCAATAACCGTTTCATATATTTTTTCCTTCCTCTCGGAAATTTTTATCCTTTGAATACACCTTGCTCCCAATAACCGCTTTTCACTTTGCCGGAAGCATAGTAATAGGTACCATAGCCGTGAAGCTTTCCATTTTGGAAACCGCCCTCATAGCGATCTCCCATGCTCCACCAATAAATACCCCATCCCGAACGAACACCGTTTTGGTATTCCCCTTGGTAACGGTCTCCGTTTGACCAGGTCATGGTGCCTGTGCCGTGGAAGCTTCCGTCGGCAAAATATCCCCGGTAAACTCCGCCGTCAGCATAGGTATACACGCCGTAACCGTGGAATTTTCCGTTTTGGAACTCGCCCTTATACACGTTCCCCGAGGCGGAATAATATTCCCCTTGCCCAACGGGCGTTCCGAATTCCATATATCCGATATAAATGCCGCCGTCGGCATAATATTTGGTTCCATAGCCGGTAATCTGCTCTGCCTGTGCCGCATCGTCCAGATCCTTTTGGGTCAGATGGGCGACGGCCCGCAAAAAGCTGATCGCCTGCCTTCCGGGAGATTTCGTCCAGCCCACGGTATAGGCGGTCAACCGGTCTACGGTCTTGCCCGTGGACATAATGCTGTCTGTCAGATAGGTTGTCGCCGCATCGGAAACCGCCATGGGATAATAGTAATCCCGCGCACCGTACAAATGAAGCAGCTCGTGGCAAAGGGCACCGTAATCGGAGGAATACACCGTTAAGTACTCCTCTGCGTCATCATAACAGGAGGAATACGCCGCCGCACGCCCGGGCTTGTTCAGCACGAACACGATAGGCGCAGAGGCAACGCCCCAATCCCGCTCCAAAGCCATCTGCAGATCATAGATAGATTGAAAGCCCATTGCCGCACAAACGGGCGCTTCCCAATCCCCGGAATTGTTGGATTCCACATCCACCCCAACGGAGATATCCCACTCGCCGTAAAGAAGCGACAGGGGAACGTCGTAGCCTTTTGCATAGTCCATTACGCGAATCATCTCGCGGCAAAGTTCTTTTTCGGCCTGCTCTCGGGATGCAGAATCCCAGCTGCTCTCGCTGTCGCTGACGAACACCAAAAGAATGCTGACTTCTCCGCTCAGGGTTTCGCAGTTCCCTTTGTCCTTATACTGCAAAAATAAATGCCCATCCAGATGGAGATCAACGGTGCCAAGCACGTGACCCTTCACCAGGATATAATCCAAAGCATTGATCTTGCCATCCTTGTTTACGTCTGCCGCGGTTTGCTCCTCTGCGGACAGATCTCCGCAACCCAGCACGTAGCGCTTCAACAAAGCATAATCCACCACGGCAACCTTGCCGTCTCCGTTCACGTCCCCCAAGACGTTGCCGGATGCCGCAGACACAGATATTGCCCCTGCAAACAACGCCGTCAGCACAAAAAACCATACAAAAAATTGTATCAGTTTTTTTCTCATCATACCTCTCTGCCTTCCCCTTTTATTGATGTTGGTTTATTATACCATAGAATCTCTCATTTTGCAAGAAAAAAGGAGCGATTACACGCTCCTTTTGTGCTATCTATCTTGATCAATTTGGTAGGTTCCCAGCACGTGGCCCTTCACGAGGACATAATCCAAGGCACTGATCTTGCCGTCACCGCTCGCATCTGCCGCCAGAAGCCCCTCGGGAGTCAACTGGTACGTCTGCAACACGTAACGCTTTAACAAGCCGTAATCAATCGCAGAGATCTTGCCGTCGCCGTTTACGTCGCCGTAAAGAATCTTTTTGCTTGCAGGCGGCTCTTGGCTCCAAGAAATGGTGCCACCGCTTCCCCACGCCCAATTTTCATGCCAGGAGGCGGGAGCGAAGGCTCTGCCGCAAAGGATCTCCGACAAAGCGGTGCATCCCACGAACACGCCCTCTCCCACAACAAGAACAGATGCGGGAAGATAAACGGTTTTCAAAACACTGTTCTCCGCAAAAGCACCCGCCTTCACCGCGGTAACGGGAATGCCATCCACCGCTTCCGGAATCACCAGCACCGTGAGGTTGCCCGTATATCCCACAACTTGATAGGTGCCCTCCGAAAGCTCTATTTGCAAGCCCTCCGGCAAACGGCAGGTCTTGCAGATGCCGTTGCTGTAAGCATGACCCAAGGGAAGGATCTCCGCGGTCTCCAAAATCCCACCGCAGGCGGCACAGCCATACAGGTAAAAGCCCTTTGCGATGCATCCGGGCTGTCTCTCACCCACGAGAATACGCTCCCGGTGAGAGCAGGCCTCAGTATATACAAGGATCTCCGCCTCACTGCCGGCGATCCAGTTGGGATGCCAGGAAACAGGTCTCTCCTCAAAGGGAGAATAAACTTGCTGTGCGGGGGTATCGAACAGAATGTATCTACCCAACTCCGTCACGGTCTCGGGGATCCACAGCGAGTTCAAGGACGTTCCGCGGAAGGCGTATGCCCCGATGGAAGTGATTCCCTCGGGAAGATACAGCACCTGCAAGCCCAAGACCCCGTCAAAAGCTCCCTCGGCAATGACCTTTACACTGCCGTCCGTGGGGATCACGGAGGTCTTACATCCCATCAGCAACGTGCCGGTGGAAATTTCCAAAATACAGTTCCCGGCAGAGCGGTAGATCTCATTGCCCTCCCGCACCGCCAAGTAGGTCAAAGCGGTACAGCCATAGAACGCGCCGGGAGCAAGCTCCCGCAGGCCGGCAGGCAGGGTCACGGCGGCAAGGCTTTCGCAACCCGCAAAGGCGGCGTAAGAAATGCTCTCTATCCCCTCCGACAGATACACCGCAGAAAGAGAGGTGCAATCCATAAACGCACCCTGATCGATTCTCTTCACCTCGGAAGGAATGATCATCTCTGTGAGAGACGTACACCCCTCAAAGGCAAATTTGCCGATTTCCTGCAAAGTGTAAGGAAGCACGATGCTCTTGATGGAAGAGCCCTCAAAGGCGCCGGCCCCGATCTTCTTCACCGGCAAACCCATCAGATGGGTGGGAATCACCACGGTATCGTCGGTCCCCAGGTATTCCAAAATGGTAACCCCCAGCTCCGCATCGGAGGAATATACAAACTCCGCCCAAGGATCTGCGGTGGGAATGCCGCAGGCACGACAGTTGCCGTCCTCACCGTAGGAATGCCCCGTGGCAGGCAACACCGTAAAGGATTCCCGAACGCCGCACACCATGCAGGTCACGTCAACATAGCCATCCTTGGCACAAGTCGGAGATACCGTCTCGGTTTTGCTTTGATGCCCTGCGGCGGGCAGTACAACAAAAGACGTCTCTTTTCCGCACAGGGTGCAGATTTTCTTTTCGTATCCCTCTCCCGTGCAGGTGGGAGGAACGGTTTCCGTTTCAAGGGAAGGATGCTCCTCCGTCTTGGGCAGTTCCGTGCGGGAAAGTTCTTCTCCGCACACCGTGCAGCTTACACGAGTATAACCTTCTGCCGCACAAGTGGGAAGCACCGTTTCCGTCTCCTCGGTATGCCCTGCGGCGGGCAGTACAACAGAAGAAATCACCGCTCCGCACAAAGTGCAGGTTTTCTTTTCATATCCCTCTCCCGTACATGTGGGAGGGACAGATTCCGTTTTAAAGGAAGGATGCTCCCCGGTAGCGGGCAGCTCTGTGCGGGAAAGCTCCTCGCCGCAGACTGTACAGACCACACGGGTGAAGCCTGCCGCTCCGCAGGTGGGAGCAACCGTCTCGGTGGCTTCGGTATGCCCCGTGGCAGGGATGGTCTCGGCAGAAACCACCGTGCCGCAAAGGG
>JAFYNA010000058.1 GCA_017549925.1 Clostridia bacterium
CTTGGAAACGGAAATCTCCGCTGCAGAAGAAGCATCCTCTTTCTCAGAGGTCTCCTCTTCCCCACAGGAAGCCAGAGCCAGCATGCAGCTCATCGCCAGCACCAAAGCCAAAAGGCAGGTCAAAAATCTTTTCATTGGTAAAATACCCCCTTGTTTTTCTTTTTTTGTAAGTATATCACAGTTTTTTCGTTTTGTCAATCACCCCCCCTGTTTTCATACTCTATTTTCTGAGATAGTGGGCATTATTTGCTTTTTGATCAAATTTTAACAAAAATCAAAAAAGCTATGGGATTGACATTTTTCCGTTTTGTGGTAAAATGGTATGGAAAAGATGCAATATGCGAAAGGAACCCCGCCATGAAAAAGAGAATGCTTGCATTGCTTGCCGCCATGGTGCTTTTGGTCTGTATGCTTGCCGCTTGCGCAGGCGAGGCCGTAGACACCTCCTCCCCCGACACTTCCTCTGCCGTTATGTCCATCGAGGAGTCCTCCCTTCCCGAGGAGATCTCCCGTGTGGAAAGCAGTGAGGAGGAAAACTCCGAGGCAGAGTCGGAGATTCCCGAGGATGCGGTGGAGCTGTTGTTTGCCCGCTACACCACCAAGCCCTCCTTTGTGATGATCGGTACCTGTGCCCAGGGAGCAGAGATCACAGCGGTGATCGGTGAGCAATCCGTGACCGTTCCCTCTTACATGGGCTGGTTTACCGTGACCATGAAGGCGGAGGGCGGTGACAACCAGGAGATCACCTTTACCCAAACCGTCGACGGTGAGGAATACGATATGCCCCGCACCTTCACCACCCGAGTACGCACCCCTGCCAACAAGGGCAACGGCGGCATGGGCAGTAACAAGGCGTATCAGTTCTTTTTGACCAATATGCTTCCCGACTTTACGGGCAACGCTACCCTTTTCAACAGCACCCAGCTGGATAACATGGCAAACCGTGTGAAGGATCGCTTGGCGCAGATGCACGCTTACAACCCCGAGGCAGAGATCATCTACATGATCGTTCCTTCCCCCATGACCATTTACCCCGAGCTGGCTCCCGATGGATACAAGCAGGGCACCGGCATTTCCCGCAGGGAGCTTGCTATGACCAAGCTTGAGGCGGCAGGTGCTACGGTGATCGATCTGAAGGATCTGTTCATGGAGCATAAGAACGACGAGATGCCCTTGTATTACCATTTGGACAGCCATTGGGCGGATTACGGCGCGTATTTGGCCTACACCGCGTTGTTTGAGCATATTGCAGAGAAGTTCCCTGCGGCGGCCCCCAAGGGCATTGACGAGTTTACTTGGACGGCGGATTATTACACCAGCGCGGATGCCATGCTGTTCTTGGACATTCCTCAGGTGGACGTGAAGGAATACGGGTATTACAGACAGTTTAAGGAAACCATCGACTCTCAGATCACCGACATTCCCCGTTACAGAGGAATGCAGTTGATTTACAGCGAGGAATGTACGGCGGAGTTCCGTATCGACACCAACCGTGAGGAGCTGCCCTCCTGCATCGTACACAGAGACTCCTATTCCGCCGCTATCTTCGATCTCATTCCCGAGCGGATGGATTACACCCATTACATGGGTATGTGGAATTACGGTTGGAACAGTGCCAACGTCAACAACGAGAAGCCTGACTACGTGATCTACCTCGTTGCCGAGTGGAACGTGGGCGAGCTTGTTTCGAGATAAGAATAAAAACAATTACGAGAGGGAACCTTTTTTCCGTAAAAAAGGTTCCCTCTCGTGCTCTCCTTCGAAAAAACGGATTTTGAGATTCTAACGAAAAACCTCATCCACCGCTTTCGTGTGGTTCCCACACGGCGGTCCCCCTTCCCCAAAGGGGAAGGTGAGCCCCTTGCGGGGCGGCAATATACCAAGGTGCAGTTCGTAGACATTACTGCAACGCAAGCTTCTTGCGCGAGCAAAGCGAGCAAACCTTCCCCTTTGGGGAAGGGGGACCACTGCGAAACGCAGTGGTGGATGAGGTTTTCACTCCTCAAACGTCATCCCGCTCCGCTGTTGCACCAGCTCGTCAATATACTCACAGACCCCCGAAAAGTTCATCCAAATACGCCGATTGGGAATTCTGACCACAAATATTCCCAAGAATTGCAGATACTCCGTTCGTACCCGATCCTGCTCTATGCCCTCCGGCTCTGAATGCTGTGATCCGTCCAGTTCAATGGCAAGATTTGCCGCGGCGCAGTAAAAATCCAAAATATACCCGCCGCAGGTCACTTGCCTCTTGAACTGCATGGGATGCTTTCGCAAGAAACCATACCACAGTTCTTTTTCTTCCTTCGTCATGCGTTTGCGAAGGGTTTGTGCAAGATAGGTAAGCTTTTTATTGTGCTTCATCACAGTCCCAACAACCGATACAGCGTGGGCTCAAACCCAAAGGCATCCATGGCTTGCTTGACCTCGGCCAGGGAGCGCTCCTTCACCGCCTTGGGGGTGATGGGTCGCTTTACTGCGCGGATGAGAACGTTCTTGGGGGTGTGATCCAGCTCGATAAACTCCAGAAGCTGGGTCTTGTACCCGCAGTATTCCAGCAGGTTGGCACGAATGGCATCGGTGGCGAGGGCGCAGAACCGCTCCCCCACGATCCCGTAGCGGGAAAGCAAGGTCAGCTCCTTGGGCGCAAGCTGTCCGTTCAATTCATGCTGACAGCAGGGCACGGAGAAGATCATCTTCGCACCCCAGGAAAGGGCATTGAACAACGCGTGATCCGTAGCGGTATCGCAGGCGTGGAGGGTCACCACCATATCCACGTCAAAGGGAGCCGTATAGCCGTTGATGTCCCCCAATTCAAAGCGCAGGCCCTCGTAGCCGTATTTCTTCGCCGCGGCGTTGCATTTTTCGATCACGTCCGCCTTCAGATCCAGCCCGATGATCTCCGCGTGGATACCCCTCACTTGGGTGAGGTAATAATACAGAATGAAGGTGAGATAGGATTTACCGCACCCGAAATCGATGACGTTCAGCGTTTCGGGCGTTTTTTCCCGCAGCTCGTCGTCGATCATCTCCAAGAAGCGGTTGATCTGCTTATACTTGCGGTACATGGAGGCCACCACCTTGCCCTCGGCGGTGAAGATCCCCATATCCACCAAGGGCGGAATGATCTCTCCCTCGGGAAGGAGGTACTCCTTCTTGCGGTTGTGGGTCTCCGTCTGCTTCACAGCGGTGGCGCTTTGCTTGACGGAATATTTGCAAGCGCCTTTCTTTGAGATCAGCAGAATATGCTCCCCCTTCGGGGCGAAGCCGTTGATCTGGCGGAACTTCCCTTCGGCCAAAAGGGTCAGAGCATCCGCCAGGTCGGCGGCAGAGACGTTCTCGTGGAACACCTGCTTTTCGGTATATTTTGCGATCTGGAAGCCGTTTTGCTTCTTCTCGGCGGTGATCTTTTTGTAGAGCGAGGTTTTGGACACGGGGTTGCTTACGGTGAACTTGGTCACCCCGGACTCCATCATGGTTTGTACGTACTGTTTCATAGGGATGCGCCTCCTATCTTTTTGCAGTATACCACAGGAAAAGGAAAATGTAAAGAGGGAAAAGCCTGTGACTTTGTCACTTGACAAACCGCATGGGATGGGGTACAATAAAAGCGTTTTCAAGGAGGTGTCAGTATGGAAGAGAAAAACACCCAATACCGTGTCACGGGAATGTCCTGCGCCGCTTGCGTCTCACACGTGGAGAAGGCGGTGAAGGCCGTAAAGGGCGTGGAGGCGGTGGCAGTCAATCTGCTCACCGAATCTATGCAGGTTGCGGGAACAGCCTCGGAAAAGGCTGTCTGCGATGCGGTGAAGAAGGCGGGCTACGGCGCGTTCCCCAAGGGACAGGAAAACGAACCGCCAAAGGAGGAAGAAGCCTCCCGTTTGACCACGCGGCTTTTGATCTCCCTTTGCTTTCTGTTGCCCTTGATGTATCTTTCCATGGGGCACATGATGTGGGGGCTGCCCTTGCCTGTTTTTTTGGCGGCGCATCCCGCAAACGGATTGGCACAGCTGTTGCTTTCCGCCGTTCTCCTTTTCATCAACAAAAAGTTCTTCATAAACGGCACGGCAGGGCTTTTCCGCGGGGCGCCCAATATGGACACCTTGGTGGCACTGGGAGCTTCCGCCGCGTTCGGTTACAGTGCCGCGGTGCTGATCTTGGGAGGCGGGCATTATTATTTTGAATCCGCGGGCATGATCGTGACCTTGATCACCTTCGGCAAGCTTTTGGAAGCCCGCAGCAAGGGCAAGACCACCGACGCCTTGAAGCAACTGATGGATCTGGCACCCAAGACAGCGGTGCTGTTGGATGGCGAAGGCAAGGAATACACCGTGGAGGCCTCCAAGGTGCAGGTGGGCGACCGCTTTGTGATCCGTTCCGGGGATCGTATCCCCACCGACGGTGAGATCGTAGAGGGCACCCTTACGGTGGATGAATCCGCTCTGACGGGAGAAAGCCTGCCCGTGGACAAGGAGGCAGGGCAATCCCTTTCCGCCGCCACGGTTTGTAAAAGCGGCTACGCCGTCTGCGTGGCCACCCGTGTGGGAGAGGACACCACCCTTTCCCAGATCATCCGCATGGTCAGCGATGCCTCTGCCACAAAAGCACCCATCGCCAAGCTGGCAGATAAGGTGTCGGGGATCTTTGTCCCCGCGGTGCTTGCCATCGCCGTGGTTACGGCGGCGGTGTGGCTGTTGGTAGGCAAGGAGATAGGCTTCGCCTTGGCGCGGGGGATCTCCGTTTTGGTCATCAGCTGTCCCTGCGCTTTGGGACTTGCCACCCCCGTGGCCATTATGGTGGGCAACGGCAAGGGGGCAAAAAACGGCATTTTGTTTAAGACCGCCTCCGCTTTGGAGGGGGCAGGCAGAGTAGAGATCGTGGCGTTGGACAAAACGGGCACCCTTACCAAGGGCACCCCCACCGTCACGGATGTGCTTCCCGCAGAAGGGATCACAGAGGAGGCACTTCTTGAGCTGGCATACGCCTTGGAGGCGAAAAGTGAGCATCCCTTGGCCAAGGCGGTGGTTGCCTACGCGGAGGAAAGAGCCATTCCCTTGACGGACGCCAAGGACTTCAAGGTGCATCCCGGCAACGGCGTTTCCGCCATGGTGGAGGATTCTGTTTGTGCCGCGGGCAACCCGGGCATGATGCGGGATTACGCCGTGCTGACGGAGGAAGCCTTCAGCACCGCCGACCGCCTTTCCGCAGAGGGTAAGACCCCCTTGTTCTTTGGGTGCGACGGCGATCTTTGGGGCATCCTTGCTTTGGCAGACGTTTTGAAGGAGGATGCCGCGGACGCGGTGAACCAGCTCTTCGGCATGGGCATCCGAGTGGTGATGCTTACCGGAGACAACCAAAAAACCGCCGAGGTCATTGCCCGTCAGGCAGGGATCACGGAGGTGCACGCAGGGCTGTTGCCCGGAGGTAAGGAGGAGATCCTCCGCACTCTTTCCGGAGAGGGCAGAACTGCCATGGTGGGAGACGGCATCAACGATGCGCCCGCTCTGACCCGCGCGGATCTGGGAATAGCCATCGGCGCGGGCACGGACATTGCCGTAGAGGCGGCAGACGTGGTTTTGGTACGCTCCCGCATGGCGGATCTTCCTGCCGCCATCCGTCTGGGCAGACGGGTGCTGAAAAACATTCGGGAGAACTTGTTCTGGGCCTTCTTCTACAACGCTGTGGGCATTCCCTTGGCGGCAGGGGCTTGGATTCCCTTGTTTGGCTGGGAGATGGAGCCCATGTTTGGCGCGGCGGCCATGAGCCTTTCCAGCTTCTGTGTGGTGACCAACGCGCTGCGGTTGAATTTCGGTTCTCTTTACGATCCGAAAAGGGATAAAAAGAAAAAGATCAAAAAGCCTTCTAAAAAGGAAACTCCCTGCTGTGAGATCTCCCTTCCCGCCGAAAGAACCTTGTCTGTCAAGGGCATGATGTGCGGGCACTGCGAAGCCAGAGTGCGTACCGCTTTGGCGGGTATGCAGGGCGTGGAGGTCTTGGAGGTCAGCAATCTGAAGGGCATCGCCCGCGTGAAGGTCTCCCCCGCCGTGACGGACAGTGCTTTGAAGGCCGCCGTGGAAAAGGCGGGATACGAGGTCACGGAAATTGCATAAAGAAAAGCACCCTGAGGGGTGCTTTTGTTTTGCTTATTCTTCGTCGGTGGTGATGCGGGAGGAGACCAGCTTCACCAGGTTGTCCAGCTCGATGTCCTTGGTCATGTGGAACGTCACGGGTTCTTCCTTGTGCTTCAGCTTCAAGGTCACGGTGTCGTACTCCGCGAAGGAGGGACGGCTCTCGGGACGGGAAGCGGAAATGCTCTCAACGGAGGTGTAGGGATATACGGCGAAGATCTCCTCGCAGGACTCATCCGTCATGGAAAGCAGCTGGTAGCCTAAGTAAACGGCGGTTTTATCTGCGTAGTAAGCGGTCATCACCAGCTTATTACTGCGGCGTCTGCCGTCATGGCCTACGCGGAACATGATCTGACCCTCCAGCAGGTAGGCGCGGGCGAACTTGACCTTCTCGTCGTCCAGAGCCACGGGAGCCTTGCCTCTGCCGTTGTGGGCGTTAAGCTTCTCCTCGGTGAAGGCGCGGAACTTCTTGTTGAATTCCTTCTCGGCGTTCACCACGGAGGCGGTATATTCCTTATCGCTGACGGACATGGTAGAGGTCACGATGGCGGCCACCACAGAGATGATGGCAAACAACGCACCAAGATACGCCCAAAGCCAACCGCCTAAGGCGTAGACCAAAAGGCCTGCCGCAACGGCAACCCAGCAAGCGATGGAAAATTTACCCACGTTTTCTTTGGTGAAATAGCGGATATTGTTCTTGTAATTCATAAGCTGTTCCTCTTTTCTGTTTCGACTGATAGGCAGTATACACGATTTTGTGCGGTTTGTCAATAAACCCGTAGTAGAATTTCTCTCTATTTTTGCTTTACCGTGTAAAAATCAACGGATTTTCAACAGGAGGCTTGGAATCCATGGTAATACTCTCCAAGAACGCCCTCTCCGCGGCGGGAAGCAATGCCTCCGAGGAGGTATGCAAATAAGCGATGCACTGCCCTTTCTCCACGTAGTCCCCGGTCTTGGCCTGCAGCACGATGCCTGCGGCGGGGTCGATGGTGTCCTCCTTGGTAGCGCGCCCTGCTCCCAAAAGGCAGGCGGCAGTACCGATGCCGTCGGTGGCCATGTGGGCAATATATCCCGTCTCGGGAGCGCACAGCGCATAGCAAACAGGAGAGACGGGCAGGCGGGAAAGATCTTCCAGCACGGAGGTGTCCCCGCCCTGGGCGGCGATCCATTCCAAAAGCTTGGCATAGGCTCTGCCGTCACGGATGGCGGCAATGCAACCAGCCTCCGCCTCCTCCACAGACCAGCCGTGAACCAAGGAAAGCATATTGGATGCCAAGGCGATGCACACGCGGTAGAGATCGTCCTCCTGCTCGCCACGCAGGATCTTCACCGCTTCCTTTACCTCCAAGGCGTTGCCGATGTGGGTACCCAAGGGAACGTCCATATTGGTGATCAAAGCGCGGACTCTTCTGCCGCACTTCTCCCCTACCTCTACCATGGCTTGGGCAAGGGCTTTGGCTTCTGCGGGAGTCTTCATAAAAGCGCCGCTTCCGCATTTAACGTCCAGCACGATGGATCTTGCGCCCCCTGCCAGCTTCTTGCTCATAATGGAGGAAGCGATGAGGGGAATGCAATCCACGGTGGCGGTGACGTCCCGCAGGGCATACAGCTTTTTATCCGCAGGAGCAAGCACTCCGCTTTGCCCCACCACGCAGACGCCTACGCGGCGGGAGATCTCAAAGAATTCCTCGGGAGACAGAGAGGTGCGGTAGCCGGGGATGGATTCCAATTTGTCCACCGTGCCCCCGGTGTGTCCCAGCCCGCGGCCGGACATTTTTGCCACCTTGCCCCCAAGGCTTGCCACCAAGGGTGCAACGATGAGGGTGGTCTTATCCCCCACGCCTCCGGTGCTGTGCTTATCCACGGAATATTCTCCAAAAGCGGAAAGATCCACCGTGTCACCGGAATTTGCCATTGCATCGGTGAGAACAGCGGTCTCCTCCATGGTCATGCCCCGCAAGCAGATGGCCATGCAAAGCGCAGAAGCCTGCTCATGGGGAATGCTCCCTGCGGTATAGCCCTCAATGAAGAAGCGGATCTCCCCTTCCGTTAAGGGAAGCCCCTGCTTCTTTTTTGTGATGATATCGTACATACGGTACATACTATTTTTCCTTTCGCAGCCCGCATTGCGGGCGGTTGGGCTGTTTTGCGGGCGAAGCCCCAAAACCGTGCCAAAAAACGATCCGTTTTTTGGTTTAAATTCCTCCAAAAGCGTGGGGAAGGATCTCGCCGAAGGAATAGCTTCCCTCAGGGGTGATCACACGGAACGCCTCGGTGCAAAACTCCGCCATCACCTGGCGGCAAACGCCGCAGGGAAAGGCAGTGCCGTCGGGGTCGCCCTCTTTTCCGCCCACCACAGCGATGGCGGTAAATTCCCGCTTGCCGTCATAGACAGCCTTGAAGAAGGCGGTGCGTTCCGCGCAGACGGTGGGGGTGAAGGACGCGTTCTCGATATTACAGCCTGTGTAAACACTGCCGTCGGCGCAAAGCAAAGCCGCTCCCACGGCAAAATGGGAATAGGGGGCGTAGGCACGCTTCCGCGCCTCCCCCGCCAAGTTCAAAAGCTCTAAATCGGTCATCAAAAAGCCTCCTTGATGGCATTGCCTGCCCCGCCATAGGCCACGCCCAAATACGCCGCCACGGTGGCGGCAAGGTCTGCAAAGGTCTCCCGCACACCCAGATCGGCGGGGGTCACCTTCTTGCCGTAGAGCAGCAGGGGGACGTTCTCACGGGTGTGGTCGGTGGAAATGTCTCCCGGGTCACATCCGTGGTCTGCGGTGATGAGAAGAAGATCCTCCTCCCCCATTCCCGCAAGGAAGGACGGCAACCAGCCATCAAAGGCGGAAAGCGCCTTGGCATAGCCGTCTATATCGTTGCGGTGGCCGTAAAGCATATCGAAATCCACCAAATTGGCAAAGCAAAGACCGTGGAAGTCCCGCTTTTGCAGCTTCATAAGGGTTTCCACGCCCTCCTCGTTGCTATGGGTGGGGTAGCTCTCGGTGATGCCCCTGCCTGCAAAGATGTCGCGGATCTTGCCGATGGAAAGCACCTCCCTGCCTGCGCTTTGCAAAAAGTCAAGCAAGGTCTCCCCCGTGGGCTCCAAGGAGAAGTCCCGTCTGTTGGCGGTGCGTTTGTAATTACCGCTTTCCCCGATAAAGGGGCGGGCGATCACTCTGCCTACGGCGTGCTCCCCGGTGAGGAGATCGCGGGCAATGCGGCAGTATTCGTAAAGGGTTTCCGTGGGCACAAGGGATTCGTGGGCGGCGATCTGAAACACGCTGTCCGCGCTGGTATACACGATCAAGGCTCCGGTGCGCAGATGCTCATCGCCGTAGTCCTTAATGACCTCCGTGCCGGAATAGGGCTTGTTGCAGATCACTTCCCTGCCCGTCAAGCGGGAGAACTCCTCAAGCAGCTCCCAAGGGAAGCCCTGAGGATAGGTGGGGAGGGGCTTTTCCGAAACCAACCCCGCGATCTCCCAATGCCCAATGGTGGTATCCTTCCCCGCACTCCGCTCTGCGACTCGTGCAAAGGCGGCGCGAGGGGCTTCTGCCTTCCCCAGGAAGGAAAGCCCTTGGATATTCCCCAAGCCTAAGGACAGCAGATTGGGGATGGCAAAATAGGGGGAGCGGGAGATGCTCTTCACAGTATGAGCTCCCAAGTCCCCGAAGGCGGAAGCATCCTTGGCTTCTCCGATACCCACGCTGTCCAAAACGATCAAAAAGACACGCTTTTTCATACAGCGGTTTCCAAAGCCAGGTTGATCATATCCGTGAAGGAGGTCTCTCTCTGCTCGGGAGTGAGATCCTCGCCCGTGAGGATGTGATTGGACACGGTAAAGATGGCCAAGGCGTGCTTGCCATAGCGGGCGGCGTTCATATACAGAGCGGCGGACTCCATCTCAAAGGCCAGCACTCCCATCTTGCCCCAAAGCTCCACGGACTGCATATAGCCGGGGAGGTTCAGGTTATCCTCGTAGAACAGATCGGAGGACAGCACGTTGCCCACGTGGTAGTTATCCATCTGCAACGCCTTTGCCTTCTCCACGCACTTGGAAAGCAAGCCGAAATCCGCCAAGGGGGCAAAGGTACCGGGCAGACGGAACTGCATACCGAAGTTGGAATCGGTGCAAGCACCCATGCCGATGATCACGTCCATCACCTTCACGTCCTTCTGGATACTGCCCGCGCTGCCCACGCGGATGATGTTATCCACGTCGAAGGCGTTGAACAGCTCGTGGGAATAGATACCGATGGAGGGCATACCCATGCCGCTGGCCATGACGGAAACGGGGGTATCCTTGTAAAGTCCCGTGTAGCCCTGCACGCCGCGGACGTTGTTCACCAAAACGGCGTCCTGCAAGAAGTTTTCCGCAATGAAGCGGGAGCGAATGGGGTCGCCGGGCATCAGAACGGTCTTGCCGAACTGCTGGGGAGTGGCTTTAATATGAGGTGTGGGATAAGTCATCTTTGTTCTCCTTTTGCATCTTTACGATCTTTACGATTCTGCTGGTGCCCAGTCTGTCGGCTCCCAGCGCTAAAAAGTCTTCTGCATCCTGCAACGAGGAAATGCCGCCCGCCGCCTTGATCTTCACGTGGGGGGCAACGTGGGCCTTCATCAACGCCACGTCCTCTCGGGTGGCACCGCCCTTGGAAAATCCCGTGGAGGTCTTGATATACTCCGCGCCGGAGCGGGAAACGATGCCGCACATACGGATCTTCTCCTCCTCGGTGAGCAGGCAGGTCTCGATGATCACCTTCAGAAGCTTGCCGTCGCAGTGCTTCTTCACCAGGCGGATCTCCTCCTCGATCTGTGCATCCAGACCGTCCTTCAAAGCGCCTACGCAGATCACCATATCGATCTCGTCCGCGCCGTTCTGTACCGCGTCAAAGGCCTCATAGGCCTTGGCCTCGGGGGTGGCGTACCCATTGGGGAAGCCGATGACGGTACAGATCTTCAACCGATTCCCCACGTATTCCTTGGCACGTCTCACGTAAGCGGCGGGAATGCAAACGGAGGCGGTGCCGTAGGTCATGCCGTCGTCGCAAATGGCCTTGATCTGCTCCCAAGTGGCATCCACCGCAAGCAGGGTGTGATCCACCTTGGAAAGAATTTCTTTGAGTTCCATA
>JAFYNA010000059.1 GCA_017549925.1 Clostridia bacterium
CGTTCATGCCCGCGCGGCAAAGCTGCTCCAATACCTCTTCGCTGTCGCTGGCAGGGCCGATGGTACAAATGATCTTGGTTTTACGCAAAACGATCGCTTCCTTCCTATTTATCAATAGCAATTATATATTAGCAGATTTTTTCTTGCATTGCAACCCCGCGAAAGTGAAATTTCGGTTAGGAAAAATATTTTTTAATAAAAAAAGGGTATTTCTTTTTGTGTCAGAAATACCCTTTGGTTTTTACAATTCGATAACTCTTTTTTCCTCGGCGGACTTGTAGATTGCCAGAATGAGATCTACGGCGCGTCTGCCCTCGCGGAGATCCACCAAAGGCTTGGTGCCGTTACGCAGGGCTTGGATCACGTCCTTAAACTGCTTGGTATGATTGTCGGCAGAGAAATCGGTGGGAGCGGAAGCGGAGGAACGCACGTTGGATTTCAGCGTTACCTCGGGGAGGGTGGTATCCTCCATGTCCCAACGCACCAGATTGCCTTCCTCCAGCACGATGGTTCCCTTGTCGCCGTTCAGCTCCAAGCGGCGGGGATAACCGGGGTAAACGGAGGTAGTGGCCTGAATGACACCCGTAGCACCGGACTTGAACTCCAGCACCGCAGAAAGGGTGTCCTCCACCTCGATCTGTCTCGCCAAGGTCTTGGAAACGGCGTAAACACTCTTCACGTCCCCTGCCAAGTACAGCAGAAGATCCACACCGTGGATGCCCTGGTTCATCAAGGCTCCGCCGCCATCCATGGCCTTGGTGCCCCTCCAACCGCCGGTATTGTAATATTCCTGGGTACGGTTGAATTTCATATATACGTCGGCACAGACCATCTTGCCGAGGTAGCCGTCCTCAATGGCTTGCTTTGCCTTGCGGACACCGCTTGTAAAACGGCTCTGGGCAACGGAAGACAGCATCACGCCGTTGCGGATGCAGGCCTCCTCCATGGCATCCAGCTGCTCCTTGGTAATGGCCATGGGCTTTTCCACGATGATGTGCTTCCCTGCGTTGGCCGCCTTGATGGCAAGCTCTGCATGAAGTCCGCTGGGAACGCAAATGGTCACCACGTCGATCTCGGGGCAAGCCAGCATTTCCTCCACGCTTGCAAAGGCGCGTACCTGCTTTTCCTTGGCAAAACGCTCCGCCGCGGGAAGCCTGGCATCCGCCACACCAACCAAAACGGCCTCCTCGGACAAGCCGAACAGCGCGTTGGCATGGAAGTCCGCAATCACCCCGCATCCAATGATACCAAAACCGATTTTACGCTCCATAAGCATCTCCTTCGTCAATAAGACAAAAAACGAACAGTTTTCATAGTGAATATTCTACCAAAAAAAGAGGAGTTTGTCAACAGAATACCCTATTTTCCTATTGACAACCTTTCAAAAAAGAGTATAATATAAAGAAAACATTATATTATCATCACTTTTTGCATAAAATGCTTAGGAGGATTCTTTTATGGATCGCATCTATAATTTTTCCGCAGGCCCTTCCATGCTGCCCGTTTCCGTGTTGGAGCGTGCCGCTTCCGAGATGTTGAATTACAACGGTAGCGGTATGTCCGTTATGGAGATGAGCCATCGTTCTGCTGTCTATCAGCAGATCATCGATCAGGCTGAGGCAGATCTCCGCAAGCTGATGAACATTCCGGATAACTACAAGGTTCTGTTCCTGCAGGGCGGTGCCACCACCCAGTTCTCCGCAGTTCCTTTGAACCTGATGACCAAGAACGGCAAGGCTGATTACATCGTCAGCGGTCAGTTCTCCGGCAAGGCGGCAAAAGAGGCGGAGCGCTTTGGCGAGGTGCGGGTTCTGGCATCCTCCAAGGATAAGAACTTCACCTATGTTCCCTACGTTACGGAGTTCAACAAGGATTCCGACTACGTACACATCTGCTACAACAACACCATTTTCGGCACCGTGTATCCCTACGTGCCCCAGACGGGTGACATTCCTTTGGTAGCAGATATGTCCTCCGGTATTCTTTCCAAGCCCATCAACGTGTCCGATTACGCGTTGATCTACGCAGGCGCACAGAAGAACATGGCTCCCGCAGGTATGACCTTGGTGATCATCCGCGAGGATCTCATCGGCGACGCTATGGCGTGCTGCCCCGATATGCTGCGCTATAAGGTACACGCAGAAAACGGCTCTATGTACAACACGCCTCCCTGCTATACCATCTACGTAGCAGGCTTGGTATATCAGTGGCTGTTGGAGCTGGGCGGTCTGGAAGTGATGCAGAAGATCAACGAGAAGAAGGCCGGCATCCTCTACGACTATCTGGATAACAGCAAGCTCTTCAAGCCCACCGCTGAGAAGGAGTGCCGTTCTTTGATGAACGTTTGCTTCGTCACCGGCAACCCCGACATGGATAAGAAGTTTATCTCCGAGGCTTCTGCCGCAGGCTTCTCCAACTTGAAGGGTCACCGCGTAGCAGGCGGTATGCGCGCTTCTATCTACAACGCAATGCCCACCGAGGGTGTTGAGGCGTTGGTTGCCTTTATGGAGAAGTTCGAGAAGGCAAACGGTTAAGAGGGAACGTTTTGGGGCGCTGCCCCATACCCCGCTCAAGGGACTCGTCCCTTGAGAATCCCGTATTGTGAAATTAGGACAATTATTCCGAAAACGACAGTTTTCGGCAATCAAGTTCTTTGGAGATTGTTAAGAACCTTTCTCGAAAGAAAGGTTCTTAATGATACTATAAATATTCATAATAAATTATAGAAAGGACCATCACCATGCGTGGGATGGAAAAGGAAAATTATTATGAAAAACATTCAGCTTTTGAATTCGATCAGTGACGTAGGTCTTGAGGTATTTGACAAGACCGCGTACAACCTGGGCGCCGACGTAGAGAATCCTGCGGGTATTCTGGTACGCTCTGCGGTAATGCACGATATGCAGTTCCCTGCATCCCTGTGTGCCATTGCCCGCGCAGGTGCAGGCGTGAACAACATTCCCTTGGAACGCTGTGCGGAGCAGGGTATCGTGGTGTTCAACACCCCCGGTGCCAACGCCAACGGTGTAAAAGAGCTGGCTCTGCTGGCGCTTCTGCTGGCATCCCGTAAGGTAGTTGCGGGTATTGAATGGGCAAAGACTCTGAAGGGCGACCCCGAGCTCTCCAAGAAGGTAGAAAAAGGCAAATCTCAGTTTGTAGGCCCGGAAGTGAAGGGCAAGACCCTGGGCGTTATCGGCTTGGGTGCCATCGGCGGTATGGTGGCCAACGCAGGAGACAGCCTGGGAATGAACGTTATCGGTTGCGACCCGTTCCTTTCCGTTAAGGCGGCTTGGTCCTTGAAGAACTCCGTCCATTCCGCGGCGGATTACGACGAGATCTACGCCAACTCCGATTATATTACCTATCACATCCCCGCTCTGCCCACCACCAAGGGCATCATCAACAAAGAGAACATCGCCAAGATGAAGGACGGCGTACGGATCATCAACCTCTCCCGCGGAGATCTGGCAAATGTTGCCGACGTGGCAGAGGCTCTCAAGAGCGGTAAGATCGCTTCCTACGTCACCGACTTCCCCTGCGAGGAGCTGTTGGGGGTAGAGGGTGCGGTATGCATTCCCCACCTGGGTGCTTCCACTCCCGAATCCGAGGACAACTGTGCCAAGATGGCGGCGGAGGAGCTGATCGACTTCCTGGAGAACGGCAACATCACCAACAGCGTGAACTTCCCCTCCGTGCAGATGCCCCGTATCCACAAGCACCGCTTGGTAGTGCTTCACCGCAACGTACCCGGCGTGGTGAACGCGGTTTCCGGCGCACTGGCGATCATCGGTATCAACATCGAAGCCATGACCAACCAGTCCAAGGGCAACTACGCAGTCTCTATGTTTGATTTCGAAAACGAGATCTCCGAGGACGTGGCTGACAAGATCGCGGGTATGGAAAACGTGCTCCGCGTAGCTCTGAAGTAAAGAAAGAAAATACAAAACGCGACGTGATCACTCACGCCGCGTTTTTTTTGAAAGACTATTCAGCCGGAACAAATCTCCACAATTGGCTCGCTTCCCCTTTATGGCATATTAATTTTAATCCCGTGGTCAAGCACACAACAAATGCAAAAGCGTTAATACTTTGGTGCTACAATGGGAAGCAGGTGTTTCTCGTATGCTTCGTCAATGTTCCGGAAGTACTCCCGAATCTCCTCCACAGTAGATCCGCTCTGGAGATAATACTTATCATACACAGCAGGATCGAAGCCTTTTCCCGATTCAAGTGCCCACTGTTGTTCCCAGCGTACGCAACGATTAAGCCCAAATATCGGCAAAAAGGAAGCGTTTTCCAGCTGTGTTTCCTCGAAAATCAACTTACCGTCTTCAAAGGTAATATATTGCATGGTAGAATAAGGCTTTTCATCGTGATAGTTTCCGCGAGGACCATATCCCGCTTTACTCTCATACCCATGGGACTGAACTTTGAAAAATACGATATCCCCCGCGGTAAAATTCTTTGCCTCATCCTCAAACACAAGAATATATTCGGCTTCGGGAAACGCTTCGTATAGAGAGCCGTGATAATACAAAACACGGCAATTCAATTTCCGATAACATAAAACGGAATTTATCTTGATTTTCTCGTCGGTAACTTCTGTGATTTCTACCACAGCAGCTTCCATACGGTATACGCCTAGCAACGGACCCTCATCAGCTAATCCACTTTCCTGAGATTCCTCCCCTTCTGATAAGTCTCCCTCGCTGTTTTCCCCCTGCGAGATCTGCTCCGATTCCTCCGAAACGATTGGGGTTACGGGCGGCTCGGACTGTCCATAGCTCCCCAATGCCACGGCGGCGCAAACCACAAAGCATGCGGCAAGCCCCGTGACCCGAAAAGCCGCTTTCTTGCGTTTTATCTTCTTTGCTTGGTACGCCTTTTCCCGTGCGTAAAGGCTTTCCAGCATCTCCTCATAGCTCTTCATATACAAACCCTTCTTCTTCCAATTTCCCTTTCAATGCGTTCTTAGCCCGCCAGACCAAGGTCTCCGTTTGGTGCTTGGTCTTGCCCAAGGCTTTTGCGGTCTGCTCCATGTCAAAGCCCTCGAAATACAGGAGATACAGTGCGCATCTGTATTCCGTCTTCAAGGCTTGCAGGGCGCGGTAAAGCCGTGCTTTTTGCTCCTCTTTCAGAAGCTTACGCTCCGGGGTATCCCCGTGGGGGTACTCTCCCTCATACTGCACCGTGGCGCACCGTCCCGCGCGGCGGAGGTGATCCAATGCCAAATTCTTCCCGATGGCGTATAACCAGCTTTTGAAGGTGGAACGTCCGTCAAAGCGGGGCTTCTTCACCAGCAGGCGGAAGAAGGTATCCTCGCACAGATCCTCTGCCAAATGAAAATCGGAGACGTATCCGTAGAGATACAAGATCAATCCGTCGCGGTAGGTGCGGACGATCTCTTCAAATCCGCTTCGATCTCCCTGCAGAAAACGGCGGTAGCTACTTTCACCGTGATCCATGGGCGGTTCCTCCTTTCCTTTGCCTTCACCCTTTAGACGTAAAGGTTTGCGTTTTCTCACAGTGATTTTAGCACAAAATTTCATTTTTTGCAATAAAAATCCCCGCAAGATCACTTGCGGGGAAGCTGTTTACCCTTTCGGGAAGGGGAACTGCCAGATGCTATCGGTAGGGTTCTTGGCGTTGGAGTATTTCTGCGCCCCGGATTCAAAGAGGATCAGCAGGTCGCCGTTGTCTGCCAGGGTGATGCCCTCTGTCATGCCCATGGCTGTCACCGTGGTGTTTCGGTTTTTGTTGTCCAGCACGATCATGGGATAGGTCTTTCCGTCGGCGGTATAGGTTGCCGATGCGTTTTGGGGATCAATGGTGTAGAAATCCAAGGTAGAGTTGTTGTTTCTGCCGTAGGAGATGCTGAGTGCCACCTTACCGTCCTTGTAGGAGAAGCCCTGCACCTTGTCCACAGTGGCCAGCACCAACTCGGGAACAGCGTAAGCACTGCCCTCGGGGACGGTCAAGCGAGAGTCTTGATCCACGGAGAATGCGGCGGCAAATCCGCCGTAGGTTTGACCTTGGGAATTTTTGACGGTCTGATTGAAGTAGGTGCCCAGATCATAGGAGCCTTTCAAGTAGAAGGTGCCTGCCCACAGCTTTCCGTCATTGTAAAACAGATAGCTGGAGTGGATCGGCAGAGCCACCACGGAGGTGAAGGTGATATCGTACGCCCCTGCGGCGGGAAGATCCGCCAAGGCGATCTCACCGATGCCGTAATAGTCCCCCACGGAAGGGCCGGAAAAATACAGATATTCTTCCGTGACGCAAATGCCACCCATGTGCCCCGTATAGGGCTTTCCGTTTTCTCTGTATATATGGTATTCCGCGACGAAAGTCCCCTCGTTATCCAGCACAAGGATCACGGAAGGCGTGTTTTCGGTGGTGAAATAGGCGGAGATATACACATACCCCGTGACGGGATGGCGGGCCATGCCCTGGGGCACGATGCCCTCCTTCAGCCCCGGAATCAAGGCGTACTTCTCCCCTTCTGCCAAGAAGGAAGAAAAGGCGGAGACGTTCAGGAAATTATCCGTAACGGTGGGGACCTGGGTCATGGTCAAGGGCGGCACCTCCTCGGGCAAGGATTCTTCGGCAGGCCGGGAGGATTCCGTCAAAGAGCTTTCTGCGGATTCTTCCACGATGGCAGAGGACGCCGGCTCAGTAAGAGAGGATTCGGCGGAAGAGGTCTGAGATGCTTCCTCTGCGGCGCAGGACGCCAGCAGGACAAGGAAAGCAAGCAGGACGAGAATACGTTTTTTCATACAAAAGCTCCTTTTGGATATACCTTTTTATCACTTTACACGATTTTGGCAAAATTGTCAAGACCATGTTTTTCCATTCAAATCGGTGGTATGAAAAAGCTTCCTTTTCGGAACACTAAAAACAAAAACGGAGGACAGCTTTTATGGAGCGGTTTCAAAAAAGCACACTGCCGGGGATTGCAGACGAGGAGCTTCCCTTGGGGTTTGGCATGGCCTTGGCGCAGAACGATCTGGCACTGAAGAAGTTCGGGAAGATGGACGAGCGGCAACGGCAGAGATTTTTGTTTGATGCACGCCACGCCAGAAGCAGAGAAGAAATGCAAAGCGTGGTCAACAGAATAGGAGAATGGCAATGAAGCGATTTTTAGGGTTTTGCGTGTTCTTTTTCGTTTTGGTGGGGATGCTTTCCGTTTCTGCGGCGCAAAACGTGGTCTCTCTGCACAAGGGCTATATCCTGCTGACCAAGGCATCGGAGGGGTATCCCGATGAGGCGGAAAATTTGACCAACGGCAGATACGGCACTCCCACCGCCATGGGCGAGGACAGCTATTATTACAGAGATCAAGAATACGTGGGCTTCCGCACCAAGGACGGTGAGGACATTGCCATTCTGTTGGATCTGGGGGATGTCTACAAGGAGCTGTGGACCTTTGAGGTAGGCTATCTCCGCGAGGAGGAGGCAGGCATTGGAGCCCCCGCATCCATCGCCTTTTATATCAGCGATACGGAAGAGGGAGAATACGCCTTGCTGGGCGTTCTGTCCCCCGCCGCGGCAGGAAAAGCCTCTGTGGCGTCCTTAGAGACAGCAGAAGCAAAATCCGGGCGTTACGTGAAGATCGTTATCACCCCGGGCGAAAATTCGGCATGGACGTTTTTAGACGAGATCTCGGTGTTGCAGGGCCGCAACCCCTTGGCCGATCCCTTTGAGGAAAGCTCCGTGGAGCAGGAACGCTCCTCTCTGCCTCCCGACAGCGAGACGGCTGTTCCCAACACAGGGGACGGCGACCTTACCCTTTTCGTGATGCTCTGCGGAGTCTCTGCCATCGGCACCGCGGCATTGATCGGGCGGAAGCGGTTTGTATAAAAAGAAAGACGATACGGAGCTCGCTCCATATCGTCTTTTTGCGTTATCCGATTGCGCCTGCGGAATCCAAAATGAATTCCAAGGTCTTGTACTCGCCCTGGGAGAAGTTGCGGGAGAAGGAGAACACGGTCATGGTCACCTTATCCCCTGCACGGTACTGAGCCAAGGCGTTGGTCAGGTCGTTCAGGTTCTTCACGGGCTTGCCGTTAAACTCAGTGATGATGTCGTAAAGCTCCAAGCCTGCGGCGTAAACTGCGGTGTTAGGCTCTACGGAAGCCACCAGAACACCCTCGGGATAGTCGCACTTAGGTCTGATGCGGAAGGCCTCCAAGCCTGCCTGCAGCTCGTAGACCTGCACGCCCAAGCGGGGGTTCTCGATCACGAAATCGGTCTCGGGATCCTGCACCACCTCACCGTATTGGATCAGCTGGTTGAAGATCTCCACGGCGGAGTTGATGGGAATGGCAAAGCCGATGCCCTCATACTCGTCGATGAGCTTCAAAGAGTTGATACCCACCACTTGTCCTGCCATATTGATCAGCGGGCCGCCGCTGTTACCGGGGTTGATGGGAGTATCTGTCTGGATCAGATGCATGGTTTTGGTAACCACGCCGGAATCGTTTTCGATAGGGATCTTACGATCCAAGCCGCTGATGATACCCATGGTCATGGTACCTGCCAGGGACAGATCGTAAGGCGTACCGATGGCAATGGTGGTTTGTCCGATGGACAGCGCGTCGGAATTGCCGATGGGCAGAGGAGTCAGCCCCTTGGCCTCGATCTTCAATACCGCAAGGTCACGGACAGGATCCTCTCCTACGATCTTTGCATCATACTCCTCGCCGTCGTAGAAAATCACGGTCACCTTGGTGCCGCCGTCCACAACGTGCTGGTTGGTGGCGATATAGCCATCCTCGGTGAGAACAAATCCGCTACCGATGGAGTAGCCGGTCTTGCCCAGCTCTACGTAAATGGAAGCACAAGAGCCCTCGCACTTCTTATACACCTGGGTGAGAACGTTTTCTTCCAGGAAGGGGGTGTCGGTCACCGTCACCGTCTGGCTGATCTCGTAGGAAACGTCGCTGTCGGAGCTTTCCTGGGAGCTTTCCCCGGTGGGTTTCGAGGAGGTGGCAATATGCCCCTCGTCCAAAGCGTACAAAATGGTGGGGATGCAGATCGCCATAGTCAACGCCATGCAGATCACTGCAACCACCAAGAACATAAAGGGCTTCTTACCCCCGTTACGACGTCTGCCGTGACGGCCTCCGTTCTGCTTTCCGTCCCAAACGTAGGTGGGAGGGGTTTGGGGAGCGGGTTCTCCCTGAGGGGTCAGATCATCATTCTGATCGTCACGGTTGTTGTTGAATTCGTCCATGTGTGCAGGTCCTTTCGTTTTTTACTCAATCAATAGTATCGCCGTTTTTCGGTCTGGGTCTTCCGACAGACAGAGATAAGCCAAACCGGAACTCCGTATACGCGCCTACTACCGATTCCACGGAGATCTCTTCTCCGTGCTTTTCCAAAATGGTCTTGACAATGTATAAGCCAAGCCCCGTTCCCGTTTTATCAAGACCGCGGGAACGGTCAGATTTATAAAATCGCTCAAAAATGTGGGAGATCTCTTCCTCGGGAATGCCCTCTCCCGTGTTGCGCACCTTGATCAACGCCTTCTTCCCCTTGGAAGTGATGCTGATGGAGATGGTGCCCTTCTCCTGGGTGAACTTGATAGCGTTATCCAGCAAATTGTAAAGCACCTGATGGATGGCGTCGGGGTCTGCAAGAACGAAAACGTCGTCGTCCCCGCCCTCAAACTCCACCTCCAGCCGTTTGCCGTCGATCTTACCCATCAAGGAGATCAAAATCTGCCTTGCCGTCTCTGTCACGTTGAAATCCAAGGTCTTCATCCCCTTGCCGGACTCCAAGCGGGAGATCTCCAGTAAGGTGTTCACCAAGCGGGAAAGGCGGCGCACCTCGGAGGAGATGGTCTGCAAATACCGCTGCTGCTCCTCGGGAGGAATGGTACCGTCCAAGATACCGTCCACAAACCCGGAGATGGTGGTCATAGGGGTGCGAAGATCGTGGGAAACATTGGCGATAAAGGTGTTTCGGTTTTCCTCTAACTTGGCAAGTCCACTGGCCATGTTGTTAAAGGCGGTGGTCAGCTCGGTGATCTCATCCTGCCCGTTCACCTTCACGCGGACGTTGAACCGTCCTTGAGCGTATTCCCTCGCCGCGACGCAAAGGGTCTTGATAGAATCGGTGATACGGCGAGAGATCAGGAAGATGATGATCATAGCGGCGAAGAAGATCCAAATGGCAACCACCACCATACGCTGGGTCACAGAGTTGGCAATCTCGGACTCCAAGGCCTTCTCGCTGGTAACCACGATGAGATACACGGGATTGCCGTCGGAATCGCCGATGATGGCAAAGCTGTTCAGCTGTCTGCGTTCCAAGGCACCCTCCAGATTGCTGATCACGTAGGGCGTCTCGTTGTCCAGAATACGGTCCACCGTTTCCTCGGAAAGCATCCGCTGACCCGTCTTCCAACGCTTGGAGGAGGTGGTCGCCACCACGCCGTCCATACGCAAAACGGAAATATCCGCCTCGGTAAGATCGGCAATACCGATCATGTTGGAATGAAAGCTCTCGCTTTGCAGGATCAAGGGTGCGGGAAGGGCGGAGATGCGCTGCATTTCTTCCAAGAAGAAGCCGATCTCGTTGGCGGCAACTCCCAGCTCGGAAAGCTCTTTTTCCTGGCTTTCCTGAAACAGCCCGGAGGCCACTACAAATACCAGCAGGGTGATACACAAAAGCAAGATCACGGTAAAAGCCGCAAGCATTCTGGAAAATACGCTTTTGAACATCCAATCACCCACCTTTTCGATTTAGTCTATCATAAAAATATGAATATTTTTTGCAAATTTTGGAAAGGGTTTGCAAAAATTATGAAGTCCAGGAGTCCAAGTATTTCTTCTGCTTTTCGGTCAGCTCGTCGATGGAAACGCCCCAAGCGGCAAGCTTGCGTCTGGCAATCTCCAGGTCCACCTCTCTGGGAACGGCGATGACGTTGGAGGTCTTGGGCTGATCCTTGGTGCGGATGAGATAAAGCACGCTCATAGCCTGCACCGCGAAGGACATATCCATGATTTCTGCGGGGTGGCCGTCGCCTGCGCCCAAGTTCACCAATCTGCCCTCTGCCAGCACGTAAACATTCTTGCCGTCGGGCAACTCGTAGCCGGTAATGTTTTGTCTTGCCTCCCAGGAGCGTACTGCGTATTCCCGCAAGGCCTGCATATCTACCTCTACGTCGAAGTGGCCTGCGTTGGAGAGGATCGCGCCGTCCTTCAGCAG
>JAFYNA010000060.1 GCA_017549925.1 Clostridia bacterium
ATCCGTCGCCCCGATATCCTCCGGCGTGACGCTCGTTCCGCCGCTCGTTCCTCCCTGCTCCGCGGCGCATCCTGCGGTAAATACCGCGCACAACAGCAGTAAAAACGCAAGCAATCTTTTTTTCGTCATAGAAACTACCTCCTTTTATGCTTTGTCAGAAAATCACTTTCCCACGTTGTTTTGCACACCGATAAACAAAGGAACGGCGTTTTCGCAATCGATGATCATATACACAAAAGGTCTGTCCAAATGTACTTCCTTGGGCTTCTCCTGCTCGATGTCCTCCACACCTTCTGCCAACATCTCCACCACGGTAGCCGCCCCGGCTTTCGTACCCTGGGGACCTACCTGAATGTAGGTCTTGTGGAGAACCCGCCCGATGGTGATGGGACCTTCGGCAGAGATCCCCACTCCGCTAAAGGATCCGTTCACCGGGTAATCTGCCGAGTCCAAAACCTCCCGCAGATTCAGATCGTATTCCGCTTCAAATACGGGAATGGAGGTGACCACGGAGGTAATTTGGGGATTTTTCAGCATGGTATGCAGGGCGTTGCCGTCCAAGGAAGCGATATATTCCTCGGGGGTGACCCCTTCCTTCGGAAGCATTGCCACAAAGGCGTACTTCATACCGCTGTAATACCGCATAAAGCCCGTGGCCTTTTCGTCCTCAAAATAATAGCCTACGGAATCATACATGAAATCGACCGTCTGTTCCTTGCCGTCCGCCTTGGTAAAGACACCCTCCCGCACCTGGGCTTCCTCGTAGGTGGAGAGCCATTCCGCCTCAAAGGCCAGAGTGTTGACTAAATACATCACTGCGTCGTAGGGGATCTGATCCAAAATATCCTTGATCATTCCGTCGGTTTTCAGCTCCACCCATTCGTTGATATCCTTGCAGGTCTCCTCGTCAAAGGGAGCTTGATAGGCATCCGCATCGTAGTAATTCTTCACCTTTTGCAGAAATTCCCGGTTCACCGTAAACCGTTCATCCTCGGTAAACCAAATAGAGTTGGCGAGCTGAAGCTTGTATTTCTCACCTACGGGGAGCTTGCTCATATATTCATACATATATTCGTTGATGTGGAATAGATCATAGCCCCAATAGGCCTTGAGGGCCTCTACATCGTCCCCGCCGTTCGATACCATTGCCATGGCGTAGAGAACAGAAAGGGGAGAGATCAGCTTGTTTTCCCCGTCGGGGTCGGCCTTCAAGGTCTCTTGGAACATTCTCAGCCCCAAGCTTGTCATCAAGGCTTCGTAAGGACGCTCCACGCCGGTCACGATCACTTCCTCTTTTTTGATAGGCTTCAGCAGATCCGTCGCCCCGATATCCTCCGGCGTGACGCTCGTTCCGCCGCTCGTTCCTCCCTGCTCCGCGGCACATCCCGCAAGCAGCAAGCACACCAATAATAAACAACTCAAAATTCGTTTCACTTTTTGCTCCTCCTATTCGTAAAGCATCACTGCGAAAATGATGTCGCCGTCATACCCGGTGAACATCACGCAGATCTCCATCCCCACGGTCAGATCCTCGGGCTTGATCTTTTGGTAATCGGCATCCTTCCATTTTTCAAAGCTTATAAATAAATTCGTGCCCACCGGGAAAATATCCGTGTCCACGTTCTCCACCACGGTGCAGAGGGGCATCCCGTCTGTAAAATCGTCAACGCGAACCTTGATAGAAGGCTTTTCATCGCCAATACCCTCCATTCCCCCGTCAAGACTTTCGTCGGATGCGGAGATGTCCTCCGCGGTCTCGCCCTCGCTCCCTTCGTCGCTTTCGCTGACGGTGGGGGAGATGCTCCCCAAGCCCGTATCCGTCAAGGAATTGTTTGTCCCCGCATTCTCAAGGGAGACGTCCTCCTGCCCGCCGCCCCCTGTGACACCGTCCTCCGGGATTCTCCCCATCAAAGGCGCCAATTGCAAGACACACAGCAAGGTCACACAGAACCCTGCCGCGATCATGCCGTATCGGAGAAGAGAGGGCTTCCGCGGCCTTCTTTCCCGCAGTCTTCCCACTTCCTCCGCCATATCTTCGTCCAAAAGGCTCAAGGCGTCCATGATCCATTCGCCGGTCATACCGAAAATCCCTCCTTTTCCAAAAACTCCTTCAAGCGGTTGCGGGTACGGAACAAAAGACTCTTGGCCTTGCTTTCACTCATGCCGCAATATGCCGCCACCTCCTGCAGGGGATCCATGTAATAATACCGCCCGATGAACAGATTTCTCGCATCCACGGGCAAGGAGCGCAGGAACTTGTTAATGGCCTCTGCCAAAAGTCCCGTTTCCAGCGCTTCCTCGGGGCGTTCCCCGCCCTCCAAGCACTCTTCCCATTCCGATAAAGACATAGCGTACTCCGATCTCACTCGCTTTTCGCGGTGCTTTTTGCGAAACAGATCGATGGAGATCCGCCGTGTCAGCTTTCCGAGGTAGGTGGAAAGCACCTCCGGCTGATGGGGCGGCATGGAATTCCAAGCGGCCAAATAGGTGTCGTTTACGCTTTCCTCACTGTCGGGATCGCTGTTTAAGATATTGAACGCGATCTTCAACAGATATTTCTCGTATTTTTCCCTGGTGCGCAAGATCGCTTCCTCGTTTCGCCTATGATACAGCAAAACGATCTCCTTGTCTGTCATGATCTCCCTCCTGTCTCGTTTTTTCTTCTACCCTATCTCTCGTCAAAAACACGCGTAGGTTGCGTAGTATGATAAAAATGTCAAGATTTTCTTGTAAGCGGGGAAAATGTG
>JAFYNA010000061.1 GCA_017549925.1 Clostridia bacterium
CTGGCTACGGGAAGCACCATCAGCGATAAAAAGCAAAACGGAAACTTTTTCCTTCTCACCTTCGCCGTCAGCGGAAACGCTCCCTTGGCGAAAACCTCCGTGGGATTCCGCATCACCCAGGCCATTAACGTCAACGGAGACGACGTTTCCTACACCGTCACCGATGCGGAAATCACCGTGGTGGAATGTCTGCACCGCAACACCGAATTGAGAAACGCCAAGGCCGCCACGGAAGAAGCGGAGGGCTACACCGGCGATACCTACTGCAAGCGTTGCGGCACCTTGATGAAAAAGGGCACCGCCATTCCCAAGGTGGTCAACACCTGTCAGCACTTCAACCAAACCCGCACGGTGATTCGGGAAGCAAGCTGCGAGGCCGTCGGATTGGTGGAGGTTTCCTGTAAGGACTGCAAGAAGCTGCTCCCGCAGGAGACGCTTCCCGCCAAGGGCCATCAGGAGGCCGCTCCCACCAACTGGAAATCGGCTACCACCACGGAAGAGGGCTTCACCGGTGACGTTCACTGCAAAAACTGCAGTATTCTTTTGAAAGCGGGCACGGTGGTGCCGAAAATTCCCATCGTCGTATTCCGTATGACGATGCAAACCGAAGATACTTATCGCAGAAACTCCTCCTTGGGCTTTATCTTCGTTTCCAACGCCTCTCCGGATACCTTCGTGCGGGTGGAAATCAACGGATCCATCGTAGATCCGCAAAACTACGTTTTGGAAGAAGGCAGCACCAAGGTGACCTTGAAGCCCGAATATCTGGAGACGCTCCCCAACGGCAAGCACACCGTTACCATCGTTTCCGATGCGGGAACCGCCTCGGCTCAGTTCTACGTGGACGAGGAGGAAAAAAGCGGCTTTGGAACAGCCCTTCTGGTCGTCTTTATCATCCTTGTGATTCTGTTCCTGCTGAGATTCGTTGCGCGGGCTCTTTTGAGAGAAGCCCGCAGGAGAAGAAGACTGCAAAGAAGGAGGTATGAACACCGTGACTAATTATTCGTGGATGAAAAGGAGCCTCAGCTTCTTTTTGGCAATCGTAATGGTATTCATGCTCCTGCCTCCCGCCATTTCCGCCAAAAAGCCCGTTTTGGGAACTTACGGAGACGTAAACGGAGACGGAGCCATTGACGTCAAGGATGCGCTCCTGCTGCAAAAGAGCATTTTGGGCGTATCCACCGAGGGATTCGACGCCAAATACGCCGACGTAAACGGCGACGGCGTCGTCGATCTGAAGGATCTTTTGAACGTTAAAAAATTCTTAGCGGAATGGAAGATCGAATTGGGCCCCGGTATGGTTACCGTCAGCTTTTACGATGGGGAACGCCTTGTGGATCAGCTTCAAACGCTGAAGGGCGAAATTTTGGGTTGCGTTCCCGCCAACGAGCTGACCTCCCGCAGTGACGCCATTTTCTTGGGATGGTACACGGATCCCGAATTCAAAACTCCGTATTATCCCGATCTTCCCGTTTCTCAGGATATGAGCGTATATGGAAAATACGCAAAATTCTCCAATTCCACTCTCACCGTTACCTCCTTTGCGCAAACGGATCTGAAGCCGGACGCCACCTTTACGGTGGTGGGAAGCGGAGATCTCAGCGCCATTCTCCTGACTCCCATGGACGGCTCCGATCCCCTTCAGCTTTCCGTTACGGGAGAAGGCCCCTACACCGTATCTGCCACGGAGGGCTTCCGCGAAGGCTCCTCCTACGAATTGACTCTCCCCGAGGGATTGAACTTCGTGGGAAGTAGCGGAGAAACTCTGCCGGAAACCATCCGAACCGCCTCCTTCACCATTGCCAAAGAGGCTTCCGACCGCATCCAAATGAAGGATTCGGTGCATTTCGTGAAGCACGAGGCTCCCTCTGAGCTGAAGGCCGCGGATCAAATCACCCTCAGCGGCATTCAAGAAGGAGATCTGATCTGCTTCTATCACACCACCAGCCCCGAAGATCGCGACTATAAAACCGGAAACGCCTATACGGACGATCCCGAAATCTGGTTTAAAGCCGCCGACGTAAACGGAGATACGGTAACGCTTGCCGTTCTGGAGGATACGGACAGCGGATCCATGTTTGAAATCCCCGATAACTTCCCCGTAATGGGTGCTCTCCCCGATGAGGAAGGGGGCACGCTCACCCTGGAATCCGATGAGGACGGCTATGCGCTGGATAAGCTGATTATCAAAACAGAAGACGGCACAACCATCGAGTATACGGACAAGGATATTGTTGAATCCGAGGACGGAAAGACCGAGATCATCCGGGAGGAAGGCGTATATTACTTCAACAGACCTTCCGAAAAGGCAACGGTACACGCTGTCTTTAAGGTGGATGATACTCTTCTTGGTGACATCGACCTGAACGATGCTGTGGATATTGCAGACGCGATGGCGCTGTTCCGTTACAGTATGATGCCCGATCTGTATCCCATCGCATACAGCGGAGCTGTTGACTTTACAAGTGACGGCGTGATCGATATTGCCGATGCGATCCGTCTGTTCCAGTACAGCATGCTGCCCGATCTGTATCCGCTGTTTTAACATTCCATAAAATAAGCTTGCCGCACGTTTTTCGGAAAGGGAAGCCTGCGGCAGGTTTATGAAAAGTATAGTTTGATACATTTCGCAAATTTTTTTGAACAACACTTTGGTAGTTTTTGGTCGTAAAGAAATATTTCTTTGGAACTTAAAAGGGGGCTGTCGCACTAAGCAGGGGAAGGAGAAAAAGTTTTCTCATAAAGTTTTCCTTCCCCTGAATTTCATGCTTGCAACAGC
>JAFYNA010000062.1 GCA_017549925.1 Clostridia bacterium
GGATGAGTAAGGAGCGCAGTGGGACGCTTAAGAAACTTTCTTGGTGGGACGCTTAAGAAACTTTCTTGAAAGAAAGTTTCTTAAGAATCTTCAAAGAACTTGATTGCCAAAAACTGACGTTTTTGGAGGGTGAAAAAGGCAAAAAAAGGAGCCACGGAGGCTCCTTTTTATGTTGGATTTACATTTCGGTCATGACGCCGATAAACAAGGGAAGGTTGGTTTTGGTGTCTAAGATCATATACACGAAGGGACGGTTCAGGTAAACATACGAAGGGAGAGAATCATATCCTCCCACGCCCGAAGCGGCCGCCGCCTTGGTGCCGGTGGGAGAAAGCTCGATGGCGGTCTTCTGCACCGCTTGGCTGATATCGAGGGCGTGGGGACTCATCCCGGAGAAGTCTGCCAAGCCCTCCATAAACGCGGTGGGCATACCCATATCACTGAGGATGGGTTTCAGGTTCATAGAATACTCAAATTTGAATTTGGGCAATTGAGCACGGACTTCCATCCCCCACATATTGGACAAGAGGCTTTGCAGAGAATCTCCTGTCAAGGAATCGACATATTCAAAAATGTCAATTCCCCGGTCGGGGAGGATGGCGGCGAAGGCGTAGTCCTTGCCATCGTAATATTTGAGGAAGCCCTCGGCGGTTTGGTCGGAAAAATACACGGACTCGGTGGAACACATCATCTCCACGGTCTGTTCTTTTCCGCTGTAGGAATAGAAGGTTCCGTTCACCACGTCCTCGTCGGCGTAAGCGGTCTCCCAGGTGCCGTCGAAGAGGAGGGTGTTGATCAGTACCATTTTGGTGTTCAAGTCCAGATAGTCAAACAGCTCGGGGATCATGCCGTCGGTATTGATATTGACCCAGTCGTTGATTTCCTGCAAGGTGGTGCCGTCGAAGGGGGCTTGGTACAGATCTGCGCCGTAGTAGTCGGCGTTGGTCTGGAGGAAGTCGGTGTAGATGGGGTATCCCTCCTTGAACCAAATGGCGTTGTTTATGAGCAGCTTGGTCTTTTCGGTGGAAGGGAGGCTTTCAGCATAGGCGGAGAGGTATTGGTTGAGCTGCTCCAGGGACAGGTCTCCCCCGAGAACCTTTTCCATTTCCGCCAGGGTCTCGCCGTCGGCACCGTTGGCAACCATTGCCAGACAAAGCTGGGCAGACAAGGGAGATACCAGGGAGCCCTTTCCCCCGTCTTTCTTCAAGCTTTGCTGCAACAGCTTGACGGCGAAGTCCATTTGGGAGGTGATAAAGGCGTTGTCGGGGTTCCGTTTGGTAACGGACATGGGGGTGATGCCCGCCATGAGGTTTTTCGCGCTGCTCATTTGAACGGGGCGGGAGGTCTCTGCGGGTTCTTCGGAGGAGGATTCGGGAATCTTACTGTTCTCCAAATCGGCGGCGGAGGATTCTATTCCCGGGAGGGTGGTTTGCCCCTCGGGGGTTCTGATGGCGACTCCTACGGTCAGCAGGGTCATTGCCAGAAACAGTGCTAAAAAGCCGCCGCTTTTGAACAGACGGTCGTTTCTTTTTTCTTTGGCGGCAAGGCTTGCGCGGTAGCGGCGGTCTAATTCCGCCTTGGCTTGCTCGGTGGTTCTTCTCATAAATTCATTTCCTTTCCCAGGGTGTCCCGCAGGATCGCTTTGGCGCGATACAGCAGGTTGTCGATCTGCTTTTTGCTCTTCCCCATGACCTTTGCGGCTTGTTCGTACGACAGATCCTCAAAGTATACCAAGTGGATGGCGGCACGTAGCTCCGCAGGGAGGGTGCCCAGCGCTTGGTTCAAGGCGCGATGCTCTTCCTTTTTGATCAGCTCCTCGGCCAGGGAGCGGTTATCTGCCAGCTCCCCCTCCACGTCCTCCGGGAGGACGGTGTCCTTACGGTGGTCACGCAGAAAATTCAGGGATTTGTTGCGGGCGATAGCGAAGAGATAGGCCTTCAAAGGTGTGCGGAAGTTATACCGCTTGGGGTGGAGCAAAAGTTCTAACAAGGTGTTGATAGCGATGTCCTCCGCATCGTGGACGTTCTCCACGTAGCGGTTGGCAAAAAAGGTGAGCGGGGTATAATACAAGTTGAAGACTTCATCAAAGGCGTTTTTATCGCCCTCCAGGAAACGGCGGTAGCTACTTTCACCGTGATCCATGCGGACACCTCCTTTCAACTACAGATACACCCGAGAGCAGGAAATTCCTTACGGTTTTGTTGTGTTTTTTTAGATTTTTTCGATTTTGATGCCTTTCAGGTGCATAAAGTGGTTGGAAAGGCGGATCTCCTTGCCGCTGTCGGTATAGAAGGAGTGGTTATAGCCGAAGGTATCGTCGTACACCGCCTCGATCTGCTTGCCGTCGGAAAAGGTGATGCGCACCCGCTGGTTGGTCTTGGAGTCCAAGACAAGGGGGCCTACTAAGTAGTTCATAGTTGTTTCCTTTCTGTGATAAGATTTGCGAAAACCGATTTTATCGGTTTTGGAGGGAAAGGTTTTTGGGGATTTTGAAACCCCTTTTTGCAAAAGGGGTTTCAAGTCGTTCTCAGTTTTGCTTGCGGACGGTCTTGTATTCGTCGTAAAGACGAAACCAGGGACAGCAACGGCTTCCCGAGGATAAGAACTTGATTTCCTCGTCCTCGTCCAAAGAGAGGTCGCAGAAATCCTCGTCCGCCTCCTCGTCATAGACGTAGTACACGCAATGCTCACAATCCATGGGCGGGAGCTGGGGCGCAGACTCCTTGAAGGTATGCTTTTCTTTTTCGTTGTTTTCGAACATCTGTGTCACCCTCCTATGGTGGGATTTCCTATATTTTACCCTACTTTTTTTATGTTGTCAATATTGCTTTTCCAAAAAGATTATGCTATACTCAAGGCAGGCAAAAAATGCTATTTTTTTACAGGAGTGAACAACCTATGGAAAAACTGAAGATCGGTATGATCGGCGCGGGCAATATTGCTGCCAACGCTCATCTCCCCGCTTACGCAAAATGCAATAACGCCACCGTTGTGGCCATCATGGACTTGGACAGAGAACGGGCCGAAAACGTGGCCAAGAAGTACGGCATTCCCAAGGTATATAATACCATCGAGGAAATGCTGGCTGATGAAGAGATCCAGGCAATCGATATCTGCACCTGGAACAACGGTCACGCACCCAGTGCCATCGCCGCCGCAAAGGCAGGCAAGCACGTTATGTGCGAGAAGCCCCTCACCGTTTCCGACGAGCTGGCTTATGAGATCAAGAAGGCTGTGGACGAAGCAGGCGTGAAGTTCTTCTTGGCAGTTCCCGGCAGATTCGGTCATAAGAACGAATTCCTGCACGATCAGGTTGCCAAGGGTGAGTTCGGCGAGGTCTACTATGCAAAGACCAGCTATATCCGCCGCAGAGGTACTCCCTCCGGTTGGTTCACCGACAAGAAGGCCGCAGGCGGCGGACCCGTTATCGATATCGGCGTACATGGTATCGACGCGGCTTGGTACATCATGGGTTGCCCCAAGCCCACCCGTGTTTCCGCTTTCATTTCCAACCATATCGGCGATTACCAGACCAAGGGTGTGGACAGATGGAAGGGTATCCCCTGCCCCGACAACCAGTTTGACACCGAGGACATGGGCGCAGGCGTTATTCACTTTGAGAACGGCGCTATGCTGATGTTTGAGGCTTCCTGGGCGATCAACGGCCCTGCCCATTCCGACACCCAGATCTTCGGCTCTAAGGCAGGCGCAGACGTGACCTCCGCCACCATCTACGGCGAGCGTGACGGTTATCTTTCCGACGACCGTGTTAGCTTGGACGACAACGACAGATTCTTAGCAGAGATCACCCATTTTGCAGACTGCGTTTTGAACGACAAGCCCACCCGTTATCCCATCGACATGGCAGTTACCATGCAGAGAATGCTGGACGCCATCTATGAATCCGCCGAAGCCAAGAAGGAGATCGTTCTCTGATGAAAACTTGTATCAGCACTTACAGCTTCTGGCAGGCATTCTGCGCAGGACGCATCACCTACCCCGAAATGCTCCGCAAGACCAAGGAGCTTGGTTGCACGGGCATTGAGTTCGTTGTAGACGACGTTGCCCCCGACAAGACCTCCGATCTGGAGGCCTTCTGGACCGCTTTAAAGGAAGAGGCCGACAAGCTGGGCTTGGAGACTCCTATTTATACCACCGGTGCGAACTTCTTCCAGAAGGACGTACGCCCCGAGATCGAGCGCGTGAAGAAGCACGTGGATCTGGCCTCCAAGCTGGGCATCAAGCTGATGCGCCACGACATTGCCTACGGCTTCTACCCCGAATTTGAAGGTGTGCAGACCTATGAATCCATCATTCCCGTAGCCGCTCCCGCTATCCGCGAGGTTGCGGAATACGCCGCAAGCAAGGGCGTGACCACCTGCTCCGAGAACCACGGCAGACTGATGCAGGATTCCGACAGAATGCTGGCTATGTTCAAAGCAGTGGATCATCCCAACTACCGCTATCTTTGCGACATCGGCAACTTCGGCGGCGTGGACGAGAACTGCGCTACCGCGGTTTCCAAGCTGTTGCCCTTGATCAGCCACGTACACGTGAAGGATGCCTTCTGGAGAGACGGTATGTATCCCAACCCCGGCAGAGGATGGGGTCGTACCCGCGCAGGCAACTACCGCCGTGCCACCATTTTCGGTCACGGTGACGTGCCCTCCAAGCAGTGCCTTCAGGCCATTCACGATTCCGGGTACAGAGGCTATTACTCTCTGGAGTTTGAGGGCATTGAGGACAACCTGATGGCTATCGAGATCAGCGTTGAGAATCTGCACAGAATGCTGAAGGAGATCGAAGGATGACCACCCTTCTGCGGGGAGGAAGCATCCTCACGGAAAAAGACGGTCTGATCTCCGAGGATCTGCTGATCAAGGACGGTGTTATTGCCGCCATGGGAGAAAAGCTTCCCGCGAATGGCGAGATTCTTGACATTACCGGTCTTACGGTGGTGCCCGGGCTGATCGACACCCACAACCACGGAGGCATGGGTACGGAATTTGCCGCGGCAGACGAACGGTTTGACAGCGGTTTGCAATATTTGGCGGAAAGCGGCATCACCACGGTGGTGCCCACCATCCGTTGCTTGCCTCACGAACGGCTTTTGAAGGCCATCGGCAACGTCAAGAGAGAGATGGATCGCAAGCCTCTCGGCGCAAAGATCGGGGGCATTAACATGGAAGGTCCCTTCCTCTCCCCCAACCGCATCGGCTCGATGCGTCCCGAAAATCTTGCCAAGCCGGAGGCAGCATCCCTTTTGGAATACATTGCCGCCTGTGAGGGGGCGTTGCGCACCATTACCATGGCTCCCGAGGTGGAGGGTATTCTGCCTTTGGTGGAGACGGTTTTGGCTCACGGCGCAAATCCTTCCATCGGGCACACCAACGCTACCTATGCCCAAGCCAAGGCCATGGCGGATGCAGGGGCTACCCTTGTAACCCATCTGTTCAATGCCATGAGCGGGTTTACCCACAGAGAGCCCGGTACCGTGGGCGAGGCCTTGACGGACGATCGGTTAACCTGTGAATTGATCTGCGATTACGTACACAACACCCCTGCGGCGGTGGAGCTTGCCATCCGCAGCAAGGGAGTGGACAAGATCGTAATGATCAGCGATACCGGCGTGATGTCCGGGCTGGGAGACGGCGAATACATTGTGGAGGGGCACAGACGCATTGTGAAGGGCAATCTCTGCAAGACTCCCGAGGGTGTGATCGCAGGAAGCGTTTGCAACCTGTTCTACGATTTTAAAAACCTTTTACAGCACGGGTATGCCTTGGCGGACGTGTCCCGCATGGCATCCTTGAATCCCGCAAGGGTCATCGGCATGGAGCATCTTATCGGAAGCATTGCCATAGGTAAGGCGGCGGATCTGCTTTTGCTGGATGACAGCTACGATCTCAAGGGCGTGTTTGTGGACGGAAAACGGATCCGATAAAATACAAAAGCAGAGCGCAAAAACGCTCTGCTTTTTCGTTTTGCATGGGGGTTAGTCGGGGATCTCCACCACGGCGAAAAGGGGACGGTGATCGGAGACCTCCATTTGGGGAATGGTGGCGAACTCCACCTTGACAGAGGGAGAAGTGAAAACGTAGTCGATCTTCTCGTAGGGTCTGTCGGAGGGATAGGACATGAGCCCGGGGCAACGGAAATAATCCTCGGTATCGGTCATACGCTGACGGATGGGATCCAGCAAAGGGTTATCCGGGCGGAGGTTAAAGTCACCCGTCAAGATCACGGGGGTCTTTGCGTTATCGATGGCGGCGCAGACGGTGTCAGCGGCGTTCTGAGCCTCGTCGGGGTTTAAGCCGAAGTGAGTGACCAGCACGGTCAATCCCCCGCCTAAGGCGAACTCAGCCTTTGCTACGCAACGGGTCTCGTAGAACTTTCCATTGGGATCGCGGACGGGATCAGGAATGGGGATGATCTCGGGATTCAGGATGGGATGCTTGGAAAGGATAGCGTTGCCGTAGGGACCGTAGCCGCCGATATTCAAGGCGGGATAGAAATAATAGTGGTAGCCCAGCTTTTCCGCCAGATACTTTGCCTGGGCGGTGTAGGCGGGATGGGTTCCCTCTCCGCGCACCTCGTTGAGACCCACGATATCTGGGTCGAAGCAACGGATGGTATCGACAAACAGATCGAAATCAATACGATCCTCGTCGCGGTAGATGTAGGAACGGCAATGCTGGATGTTGAAGGTCAGAATGCGCAGTTTCATAGCGGACTCCTTTTTATGTTACGAAAATAATGAGGCGAAGAAACGGAAGAGGGCGGGGTTTTGCAGGTAGATGCCGTTGCGCTCGTTGGCAAACAGCAGGAAGAAGGCCATCAAGGCGGTGAGTGCCAGAATGCCTGCGAAAAGCAGGAAGATGCGGTAAGAGGTGCCGTCGGAAAGGCGTTCGCTCGCCTTCCCTGCCAGCTCCAAGACCACCAAAAGCCCCAACAGGATCAGCGGGAACAGAATATCGGAAAGGTAGCGGATGTTCACGCCGCCCAGGCAAAGGTTTGCAAAGGCCACGGCGAAGGGCAACAGCAGAAGCAAGAGATAGGTGGCTTTCTTCACCGGCTGTTTCTTGGTGGTAAAGCCTTGGACAGCTCCGCACCAGGTCAAAGGGAAAGCCAGGGCGCCGATACTGCTTACGGAGTAGAAATAGGTGCCGTAGGTATCCAGGGCAAGGTGGGAGGGGCGGAGATACGGGAACAGCCCGCTGATCTGGGGATACTGCAGGAAGTAATGGAAGAAGGTCTCGCCCAACAGGGCGGGAGTGATTTGGTTGTA
>JAFYNA010000063.1 GCA_017549925.1 Clostridia bacterium
ATAAGGTTCCCACGGTGCTGGTGGACGACCGTCCCATTACGGATACCCCCACCGAGAACGAGCATATCGTGCAGGAAAAGAGCGGTCAGCACCGCTTCATCCTCCCCGAGGAGGAGCAGGAGGAGGTCTTCTCCCGCGTGCCCATCGAGCTGTTCCGCAAGGACAGCGGGGAAAAGACCGTTGCCGCGCCCCCTCTGAACACAACTGTGGAGGAGGAAAAGCCTGCCGAGCCTGCTAAGCCTGCCGAAAAATCCAAATACATAGAGGAAGAAGAGGAGGTCTTCGTCCGTCCTGCGGCTCCCGCAGAGGAGAAGCCTGCCGCCGAGCCTGCCCCCGTAGAGGAGCCCGAACCCGAACCTGTTGAAGAGGTCACGGAGCTGGAAATGAAGGAGAACGTTCCGCCTCCCTACGTATTCCCGCCCATTTCTCTGCTGACTCCCGGGGAGGGGGATTCCCCCAAGCCCACCGCCGCAGACGTTTCTGCCGTCAGCCGTAAGTTGGAGACGGTGTTGGAAAGCTTTAAGGTAAAAGCCCACGTCATCGGCGCTTCCTTCGGCCCCACCGTTACCCAGTACGAGGTCCAGCCGGAGACGGGTGTCCGCGTGAAGCAGATCGCTAATCTTTCCGACGACATTGCCCTGCATCTCGCTGCTCCCTCCGTGCGTATCGAGAACATTCCCGGTAAGAGTGCCATCGGTATCGAGATCCCCAACCGCAGCTCCTCTGTGGTGCGCTTGCGCGGACTCATCGAAAACAGCACCTTCCGCGACCATAAGAGCAAGCTGGTCACCGCCTTGGGCGAGGACGTTTCCGGTACTCCCGTGTACCTGGATATTGCCAAGATGCCCCACCTGATGATCGCAGGTGCAACGGGTATGGGTAAATCCGTGTGCATGAACTCCTTGATCGTTTCTCTTTTGTACCACGCTTCTCCCGATGAAGTGAAATTCATTATGATCGACCCCAAAAAGGTGGAAATGGCGGATTACAACGGTATTCCCCACCTGCTGGTGCCCGTTATCAACGATGCCAAGAAGGCGGCAGGTACCTTGAACTGGGCCTGCGTGGAAATGGAAAAGCGTTACAACCTGATCCAAGAGGTTGCCGCTAAGAATCTGATGGAATACAACATGATCGTCAAGGACGATCCCGAGCGTGAGCAACAGCCTTACATCGTGATCTTTATCGACGAGCTGGCGGACCTGATGATGACCGCCCCCGACGACGTAGAGACCTCCATCTGCCGTCTGGCGCAGAAGGCCCGTGCCGCAGGTATTCACCTGGTCATCGGTACCCAGCGTCCTTCCGTAGACGTTATTACCGGCTTGATCAAGGCCAACATTCCCTCCCGTATCGCCTTCACCGTGGCATCTCAGGTGGACTCCCGTACCATTCTGGATCTCACCGGTGCGGAAAAGCTGTTGGGGCGCGGCGATATGCTGTATTATCCCGTAGGCGCTATGAAGCCCATTCGTGTGCAGGGCGCATTGGTAGACGGTAAATCCGAGGTGGTCGCCATCACTCAGTTTATCAAGGATGCCGCCACTGCCTCCTACGACGAGGAGATCATCTCCCAGATCGAAAAAGAGGCCAAGCTGTGCGGCGCACCCAAGAACCGCCGTATGGAAGCGGAGGGCGAGGGCGGAGACGAGCCCAAGCTGGACGAGAAATTCTTGGATGCCTTGGAGTTGGCCATCGATACCCAGAACATCTCCACCTCCATGGTGCAGACCCGCTTGGGTCTGGGCTATGCCCGCGCGGCACGTATTGTGGGCGTGATGGAGCAAAAGGGCTATATCGGCTCCTACGATACTGCCACCAAGGCCCGTAAGATCCTGATCACCCGCGAGGAATTGATGGAGATGCGAATGAACAAGGCGGACGAGGAAAATGAAGGCTAAACGGAGTCTGCTTCTTCTGCTGGCGGTGCTTTTGCTCACGGCGGGGTGCGCTCCCGCGGAAGAGACCCGCGGCAACCAGACCACAGTGCCCATCGACCGCATCATTGAGGCACTGGAAACAGGGAACACCGGGCTTTACGAATCCGCATTTCCTGCTGATTTTTCGGCTCAGTACCGCGCGGCCTATCCCGACCTTTCCACCACCTTGCGGGATCTGCTTTCCGTAGCATCGCAGAAGAACCGCGCAGAGCTGGGAGAGCTGCAAAGCATTCGCTATCAGCTTACGGCAAGTAAGGAGCAGTCAATATCCGTCTTGGAGCCTTATTACGGCTACACGGGGCTGGATACCTTCCTCTACGAGATGCCGCTGGAGAAGATATCCGCTATGCGGGAGATCTCCCTGCGCATCACCTTTGAGGGCTCTTTGGATGATTTTTCTGCCGAGCTGACCTACCGCGTGCTTTGCATCGATGGCTTTTGGTATCTCCATCCGGAATCCTTCGGCACCGTATTGCGCTCTTGAAGAATGATAAAAACCGTCGGCTTTCGAAGTCGGCGGTTTTTTGATCAATTTATGGCTACTTCTATGTCAAATTGTGAATTTTTCCTCGGGAAACTTGACTTTTTTTGTTCCTTTTGTTATATTGGAATTACAAGGAGGGATGGAATATGAACGCAAAGCTTGACTTCAAGCTGCTTGTTCGGTTTGCTGTATATGCTCTGGCGGTGAACTTCTGCGCCTGTGCTTTGTTCGTTTTGCATACGGAGCGCGTCATAGACGATATTGCGTATCTTCTTCTTACGATCGTGGTACTGGCGATAGCCGCGCCCATCTATTTCTTCGTAAAGCCCCGGAGAGGGACGTGGTGGTTGCAGGGCGCGTTGACCGTCGCTTTCCATTTGGTCATAGGATGCACTTATTTGCAGATCATAGGACATTTGGATTTGGGCTGGACTTTTCTCGCGGCCGTTTGGCAGGAGTGGATCGTCACCGCGTTTTTCGCTTGTGTCGTAGGCTTGGATCTTTTGATTGCAGGGGTGGGACACTTCCGCAAGAAACTCAAAGAAGTGTAAAAGCATGAAAAAGCGAGACATTATGATCTTCTGTGGTTATTTGATCACTTTGGATGGCAGTGTTTCATACCAACGGGGGAGTTGCTTTGACCATTGCTGTTTGGGCTTGTTGGATCGTTCGCTTGGTGATTGATCGCCGCCGTAAAAAGCGGGAACGATCGGTCGAGATATCATAAGATGAAAAAACCACCGAGGGAACTTCACCCTCGGTGGTTTGCGTTTTCGTCTTATACTTTTTTC
>JAFYNA010000064.1 GCA_017549925.1 Clostridia bacterium
ACGAGATCCGCTTCTACATCGGGCAGACGGTGATCTACACCCGCCTTGCGGTGGTGAAGGGCGACCTGAACGGAGACGGCACGGTCAACGCAGTGGATTACGCCATGGCAAAGCGAATCGTTCTGGGCACTTATGAGGCCTCTGCGGTAGCTATCCGCGCCGCCGCCATTACCGACGGTGTAACCGTCCGCGCCATGGACTACGTCAAGATCAAGCGCGTGGTGCTGGGCACTTATACCTTCCCATTTTGAGATTACAGTTGCAGATACAAAAACAACGGCACCCGATGGGTGCCGTTGTTTTTTCCCTTTTTTGCTGTATGATCAATCCCCTATTTTAAGGTACGTATCGCGCTCCGCGCCGTCGACGCGGTAAACTAAGTAGTCACTGCCGGAGAAGGAAGCGTTCATCCGCATGGGCTCATTGGAAAACGTTTTATCGTAGATCAGCGTTACTTCCTCCGCACCTTGCTCCCCGATCTTCACGAGATACAGCGTGCCGAATCCCGTGCGGGGATCCCAATCGGACAGCACCGCCAGATGCTTCGCATCCTTGGCAATGATCGCCACGGAAGCCCGATCCAGATCCACGGTGTAGTATTGATCCTTTACGGTGTATGTACACTTGGCAAAGGCACGCATGGCTGCATCCAGCCACCCTTTGTTGCGGTTTTCTCCCATGATCTCCAGGATTGCGGAAAGTTTGAACTTCTCGCCGGAATCCAAGGTAAGGTAGGCGCCTCCTGACGCTTCGGCGGCGTAAGGATCCCAACCGGTGGCATCCCACCATACGTTTTCGGCGGCAAGCTTCTTTTCGTTGCCGTCGTAATAATAAACCGTCGCCAAGCGAGTGCGCATGCGGGAGACCCACGCCATGGGCTCCTCGCCGGCTTCTCCCAAATCGTTTTCGACACAGATATCGTACGAAACAGTCGTCATCTCTTGGAAATAGAAGCTTCCGTCTTCGTAAAGCACGCTGAGGGCATCTGCGTCGCAGGTCTCGGAAAGGAGGCTCACCTCTCCGTTTTCATCCCATTTGTATAGGCATGATAAGAAGGTTGACTGATCGATATCCGTGAAATAAACCACCGAGAAATCGTTTGCCCACCGTTTCATACTATCACGATAAGGCTGTATGTCTATGGGCAACGCTTCCGGCTCGCCGTCTCCCACGATGCGATACCAATCATATGCTTCGTCCTCGTTCCAAACTGCGTAAAGAACGCTCTTTCCGTCCGGGGAGAAGTAACATTCAATTGTATCGGCATACTGATTGTCAATATAAACGACGCTTTCTTCTGCATCTACCCGCACCGTCACGCCGTGGCAGAATGCCTTGAAGAACTCCTGCAGCGTGTCGGAACGGAAAGTGACGTCGTTCCCTTTGTAAAGGCTGTATCGATCCATCACGGCATGGAAGCGTTGCCCGCCGTATGTCAAGGAAGAATGATCGGTGTCTATCCAACATTGGTTACCGCCCCACGTGATCCCCACGTAGTCGTCGTACTTCCACTCCAGCTGTGCGCCCAATGCCTCCATAATGGCGACGAGGGGCAGCTCCGCATATCCGCCGTAGGTCACGAAAGGGTCATCCGTTTCCAGCTTTTTGCCGTCAACCATGATGGTCAAAGGGTAGGGATAATACGCGGCAAGATATTCTTCTTCAGTATACAGGGTGTAGGTATGGACATCCTCGCTGTATTCCACGCCGATGAAGTACAGCGTTCCGTCCCCGGTCTTCACAAACAACGTAAAGGGAGTGATCGCCGCTTCAAAGAGGTGGATCTCGGTCACATCGCAGGTGATCCCACGCTTCTTCAAAAACGCTTCCATGGCGGAATGATCGGTGGCAATCTCCAACAGATCCGGCTTCAGGTAGAATGTCTCATAATTAAAAGTGGGATACCCGGGAATCCCGTTTACGGGAATATCCCATCCCCCTCTAAAGGAATACGTCCGAGGGTCAGCCAAGAATTCTAACAAAGCGTCACGTTTCATCATATCAATGCTGACCAGGATGGGCAAATCGTCGATGTCGTCCGTCCACCCTTCGGAAGAGAGGAACTCTTCGTGGGTAACGCCACCGGTGATGGCGTAGATCTCGCCGTAATGGGGATAGAGCACCATCAGATAGAACGTGCCATCTTCTCCGTAAAGAACCGTATCATAGATCACGTCCTCGAAAACCATCCCGTTGAAGTAAAGGGTTTTCGGATGATAGTATTCGATGGTGCAATTGTTGCACTCGATCTTGCAGGGCTGATACTGATAACCTGCCTCGCTGCGGAGCATCAAACGGGAGTACAGCTCACCGTTGCGGTCAAAGAGGAGATACTCCGTCTGCAAAACGGAATGGGTATCCGTCCAGAAAGTGTCGGCGGAATGTACGATGGTCAACCCCTCGCCGCCGAGGCAGTGAATATAGTGTCTCCGTTTGTCATAGCTGTCGTGCACCGCAAAGGTGCCGTCCTCCAGCTTTGTCACGACTTGCTCAGCGGAAGATACGAAGGTGTAAGGCTCCTTTGACTCCACAAGCTCTCCGTCCAGAGTGCTGTACTGCCCTTGCTCGTCGCGGAAGAGAATACGCCCGTCGACCAATCGTATGCTTCCGTCTCCGTTGAACCGCTCGTACCGCTTCCATTCGCCGGTCAACGTTCCGTTTTCAAAGCCTGCGGAAATGTCAAATCTGCGAACGTATCCGTCTACGGTATGTACGTACAGATCATCCTCCAAGAAGATCACCTGTGCAAAGGATTCGCTAAACTGATAGGGGAACTCCTTGCTGTCGTTGATGCGAATCAACGTCTTGGATTTTTCCAGGTAGAAATTCCCCTTGCCGTCCGTCACGATTCCATAGTAGAGCATGGGGGTGGCATATTCCGGGAACTCGTAGTATTCACCGCCGTACTGTACCGTGTGTCCCGGACCGATGTCAAAGCGAAGCTGTAGTTCCGCCTTAAGCTCCTCTTCGGGAGGAAGCTCCAAGGTGGGAGGAAGGAAATCTTCAAACTTGACATTCTTCAGATCGCTGAACTCAATATCGGTATATCCTTGATTGATACGGTAGAAGTCTGCACGATCGGGATAAACCACCAAGAGATACAAGTGACTGTAGGCGTCTTGGATCACGACGTGATTTAACGTTCCTTCCAAAAGCGTATTCCCTACCAAAATATCCTCTGCCCGATATTTCTTGCAAATGCGACCGCGTTCGGTCACGTAATGACAATCCTTCCATTCGCTTTGGGACGAGATGATCCGAAACGCAGAAAGGCAATTTCCATTGGGATCCACTTGGCTATACCATTCTTCCGCGATCCAAGGATCATAATCGCATTGGAAGAATTTCAGCGTATATGGGTCAAACCCGCCGCCCAAAAAAGACGTCTCCTTGGGCAACAAGACTGCCTTATTGGGCAGAATCATGATCGGTTCTCCATTTTTGGAAGTTCCGAATTGCGGAAGTTCAACATAGAAAAGGGTTCCGTCCGTATTGTAGAGTTTCCCGTCGGCTTCTACCAATACGGTGCCGGTCTCCAGCGTGTACAATCTTGCAGCGTAGCTATTGGGGAATCGTACAGTGGAGATCAGCCCGTCCTCCTTGGTATACTGACGCAAATAGATCTCGGAAACATTCTCTTCACCGAGGATCGACTTACGAGAAAGACGATAATAAATGCCCTTACTCACTGCAATTGCAGAGGCGGTCGGCCCGTTTGCGGAGACATCTACCGATTCTCCGGTATCCGCACGGTAAATTTAATTCAGATCCCAATAGT
>JAFYNA010000065.1 GCA_017549925.1 Clostridia bacterium
AATGGGTGGGCGAACCAAGCTGTTGATCCTGGGATCTACCTCTCGGATAAAGCCGGTATCGTCTCCGTTATCCTCTGCCGTTACGCGGTCACCCGCCATCAGCTTCAGTCCGTTTTTACGAATCTTGGAAGCACCTCTGCAAAGAAGGATCCCATCCTCCGTCTCCACACGGTAAAGACCGTTTATGCCTCCAAGAACCAATGCGTGCTCAAAAAGCTTCATAATTCACACAGATCAACTGCACGGCACCGTCGGCAGGAGGCTCTGCGCCCTCGGGAACGCTTTGGAAGATGACAATGGTATTTTCGTCAATCTTAGTTCCGGGATATGCGCCGATTTTCTCCAAGCGGATCATCAATTCGATCATGTCCGTAAAGCCCAGATACGCATTATCGCCTTCCACAACACCGTCATAGATGATCGTGGTGTAGGGGATATGCGCGGCATCCAGATATGTCATCGCCTCGATCAAGGAGCCCATATAGAAGTTGGGCAATCCCTGGGTCTTGGTATTGATGGTCAACTGCACCACCGTGTTACGGGGAGAAACCTTATCTCTGACAATGGATTGTGCAATGATCTTATTGTCTCCCGTGACAGTGGGGGATTCGATGAACTCTACCTTATAAAGCGCGTATTCACAAAGCTTTTGCGCCTCTGCGGGATCCAAGCCGATGCAGTTGGGCATGGGAGCGGTGGAAGCGGAATCGCTTCTTGTACAAACGTAAAGCACGATGGTATCACCGGAGTTATATGCCTCGCCCGGTGCGGGAACGGTGCGGGTGATCTGGTTATCAAACAATACGTTGTACTTGGGATCCGTCTCCTCCGCGAACTCAATATGCGCACCGTCAATACCGTAGTTGTTGGTCAAGCGCACCTTGGCATCCGCACGCAAAAGACCGATGACATCGGGCATTGTGGTAGTAGTTTCGATGCGGTTGATCACGATGGAGGTGAAGGTGAAGGTAGCCTTGCCTTCGGTAGCATCAGCCTTCTTCGTGGTGTTGCTGGCAGGCTCTGTGGAAATGATCTCGCCGTTGGCAAAGCCGGGGTTATAGGAATAGCTGATGGCACCGGGGGCGATCTCAAAGGTTGCGCCGTAAGCGCCGTTCTGCAAGCGGGAAACCAACTCGCTGTTGTATTCCTTACCCACCAGATTGGGGAACACCGCCGTTATGGTGGTGTCATCGGCAAAGAACAGGGATTTCACAAAGGTAACGCCCAGAACGATGCCAAGGATCAAGGCAACCAGAAGGAAGGGGAAGAAAATACCTGAAATGATGGGGAAGATGGTGGTACCGTTTGTGTGCTTCTTTCTTCTCTTCTTTTTCTTCTTGCTTTGGGTTTTCTGACGTTCCTTCTGCTGCTTCTTTTCGTTTTCGAGTTGCTTTTTCTTTTGCTCCAATTCTTTATCGGAGGCGGCTGCTTTGTCCAAAGATCTAACCATCTCGTCGTCACCGTAGGGCTTGATCTCCGCCGTATCGATCATATCAATGGAAACCACGCTGGTGTCGCCGATGGAGGCTCCGTTTTCTCCGGAGAGGGAAAAGATCACCTCGGGATTTCTCAAGACCCATTCGATGGCCTTGGACATGGAGTGGGCGGAACGGAATCTTCCGTCGGTATCCTTGGTCAACGCTTTCAAAATGATTTGAGAAACACCCACGGGAATGGAAAGCACCAGATCTCTGGGGTTGGGCGGCTCGTCGTTCACCTGCATGGCGGCAACTGCCATGGGGCTGTCCGCCTTAAAGGGAAGCGTTCCGGTTACAGCCTCGAACATCATGATGCCCACGGAATACAGATCGGAGTATGCTCCGGTCTCCTTGCCGCTTGCTTGCTCGGGGGAAATATAGTATACGGTACCCACCGCCTTGTCTCCGGATGCAGAGGAAGAGGTGGGAATCTTAGCGATGCCGAAATCCATCACCTTGATCTCGCCGTTTTTCTGCAGAATGATGTTTTGAGGCTTGATGTCTCTGTGAATGACGCCCTTGCTGTGTGCATGCTCCAATGCTCTCAGCACCTGAAGCACGTAAATGCAGGCCTCGTTCCAGGGCAATGCACCCTTCTTATCCAAATATTCCCGCAGCGTGATACCGTCAAGATATTCCATAACGATATATTTCATGTCGGGATAAATGGCGACGTCGTAAATATTTACGATGTTTTTGTGAGAAAGCATGGCAACCGCCTTGGATTCATCAATAAAGCGGGTCTCTGCCTGCTCGATGCCGTTGTATTCATCGTTCAAGATCTTAATGGCAACCACACGGTTCATCACAAGATCCTGGGCGCGCAGGACGCAAGCCATACCGCCAATGCCCACCAGATCAAGGATCTTATACCGTTTGTCAAGAATTTTTCCGATAAAATTGCTGTAATCGTTCATGCGATCCAACCTTTCCTCGTTTTCAATCCGTCCCCAAAAGGACTGCCGTGATATTATCCGTACCGCCGCAGGAGTTGGCACGGCGGATCATTTCGCTTATCCTTGCCCGATACCCGGGGGATCTCTTTTTGCCGGAATAGCTTCCGTCCGCAAGGGAAGACATCTCTTCCATGGAGACCATATTGTAAAGCCCGTCAGAGCATAAGAGCAACCGCTCAAACTCGGGAATGGAATAAAGATCACATTCTACCTCTTCGTTTACCCCCAACGCCCGCAGAATGATGTTTCTGTTGGGGTGGGTGGCGGCCTCTTCGGGAGCGATCAACCCCTTATCCAGTAAATACTGTATAAAGGAATTATCCTTGGTCAGCTGGATCAGCTCTCCATCCTTCTGTAAGTACAAGCGGCTGTCACCTACGTTTACTGCGTAGTGACCCACGGTGCAAAGCAGAACGGCCACAAGGGTGGTCCCCATGCCCTCCAGCTCGCTTTCCTCCACCGCTTTACGGTAGACGTCGGTATTGGCATCGCAGACCGCTTGAGTCAGCAGATCCTTCACTGCCTGCTCGTCCGCAGGCGGATTTTTTGCAAATGCTTCCTTAACGGTGTTGCAGAAGCTTTTTATCGCCGTCTCGCTGGCGATGTTCCCGCCTCTGGCACCGCCCATACCGTCACAAACCGCGGCGAGCAAATATTCGCCCTTGTCTGCAATGGCGTAGCAATCCTGATTGTTTTTACGCTTGGCACCGATATCCGTTTTTCCGTAGCATTTCATGGAGAGTCCCTCCCTTCGGCAAGGATTTTACAGTCCGTCTCTTTGTGCACGCAGCTGTCCGCAGGAGGCATCGATGTCTCCGCCCAACTTTCTGCGAACGGTGGTGCTGATCTTATAAGTGTTTTCTGTGATATCCGTAAAAGCCTTGATGGCTTCCTTTTCACTTTTCTTAAAGTCCCGCTCCTTGATGGGATTGACGGGAATCAAATTCAAATGTGCCAGCCGCCCCTTTAAGAGCTTGCCCAGCAGATGCGCATCCTCCGGGGTATCGTTCACGCCGGAGATCAACGCGTATTCGTAAGAAATTCTGCGTCCTGTCGCCTTTGTGTAGCGGTCACAAGCCGCCATCAGCTCGGAAAGGCTGTACTTTCTGGCCACGGGCATGATCTCTTTTCGCTTCTCGTCAGTGGCGGCGTGGAGAGAAACCGAGAGGGTAATCTGCAGATTTTCTCTTGCCAGATCGTCCATACGGTTCACCAGTCCGCAGGTGGAGAGGGAAATGTGACGCATACCGATGTTCAGTCCCTTTTCCAAATTTACAAGGCGTAAGAACTTCAAAACGTTGACATAGTTATCCAAAGGCTCGCCCATACCCATCAGCACCACGTTGGAGACGGCTTCTCCCGTTTCCCGCTGGGCGCAAAGGATCTGTAACAGCATCTCGGAGGGGAGCAACGAGCGCTTAAGCCCAGCCTTCGTGGAAGCACAAAAAGCGCATCCCATGCGACAGCCCACCTGGGTGGAGATACAAAGAGTATTGCCGTGCTTATAGCGCATAAATACACTTTCTACCGCCTCGCCGTCCTGCAAGCCAAAGAGAAACTTCACCGTTCCGTCCAGCTTAGATACCAGCATCCTTTCTGTGGTCATCCCGCGGATCTCTGCGGTTTCCTCAAGCTTGGCGATCAAGCTCTTGGGCAGATTGGTAATTTGCGAAAACTCCGTAGCCCCGCGATAAAGCCCTTCAAAGATCTGCTTCCCGCGGAACTTCTTTTCTCCTATTTCCAATGCAAAGCTCTCCAGCTCCTCGGGGAGCATAGAAAGCACGTCAATCTTTGCCATGGATCCTCACCAATCTTGCGGCGTAGAAGCCTTCTCCGCCCTCCTCAAAGGGGAACCAGGTATGCTCTGTATCCAAAGCAAAACCGGGATGGGTCTCAAGAAAGTCTCTGACAGCCTCTTCGTTTTCCTTTTTATTCAGCGTGCAGGTAGAGTATACCAAGCAGCCGTTCTTTTTTACGTAGGTAGCGGCAGATGCCAGGATCTCCCGCTGGGTCTTGTAAAGCCCTTCAAATTCCGCGGGCTCCTTGTAACGGATCTCCGGCTTCGCTCCCATTACGCCCAATCCGGAGCAGGGAACGTCACAGATCACTCTGTCCGCCGTTTCATAAAGGGCGGGATCCGCCGTTCTGCCGTCATGCTCCTTGGTTTCAATGATGCCGATCCCCAAGCGCTTTGCGCTTTTTGTAATCAGGGGGAGCTTGTTGCCATGGAGATCCATGCTCAGCACTCTTCCTTGATTTTCCATAGAGAGTGCCGCGCCCATGGATTTTCCTCCGGGGCAAGCACAAGCATCAATGACAAATTCACCGGGCTTTGCATCCAGCATCTTTACCGTCATTTGTGAGCCGTAGCCTTGCACGAAGTAATCTCCCGTTTCCAGCCCCTTCACCGCCTCACCGTGGTTTTCCGTGACTGTCACCATGGTACCCTCTGCCGTGGCGGAAAATCTCTCTGCCACTTCCTTGGGGTCGGCCTTCAACGTATTGACACGCAAGAACATGGGCTGTCTTGCGGAAAAGCCTTCCATGATCTTTTCGTAGGTGTCGGGATATTGCTCCTTCAGCAGGGAAGCCACCCCGCCGCCAAAGGAATAGCGAACCTCCGCAGGTGCATCCTGCAGGGAAGCCCACGCGCCTTCCTTTTCTCTGCAAAGAGAACGAAGCACCGCGTTGGCAAACCCGGAGCGCTTCTCGCCGCAGAACCGCTTGGCAAGCTTTACTGTCTCGTTGCAGGCGGCGCTGTCGGGAACGCGATCCATATAGAATAATTGGTAAACACCCAAGCGCAACAGCAACAGCAGATCGCCCTCGGGAAGCTTTTTCGCATACAGACAAATGAGATGATCCAAGGCACGCTTGCTTTCCAAAACACCCATGACCAAGGCGGTGGCAAATCCGTTGTCCACCGGGGAAAGCTCTCTGAGCTTCGCCGTGGCCAGGTTAGAGAACGCGCCGTCCTTTTCCACCCGTCGTAACGCCTCAAATGCCGCAGTTCTTGCCAAATCAGCCATTGAAACGGAATCCTTCCTTATTCTGCAAGCCATTTAAGAAGCTTGCTGCGTCCATACGCTTCTTGCCTTCCGGCTGTAAAGCGGTGATGAACAGACTGCCTTCCTTGCAGGCAACCTCAATGCCGTTCTTTCCTGCGGAAAGCACCTCACCGGGAACGCCCTTGCCACAGCCCACGTAGGATTCGTGAAGCTTGACACGCTTGCCCTCCAGCATACAATAAGCGGAGGGAACAGGCGCAAGACCGCGGATACGGTTATGGGTCTGCAAAGCGGTCTCTTCAAAAGAAACGTACAGATCCTCTCCGGTAATCTTTTCGGCGTAACTGCCTTCTTGTGGCTGCTTCACACGAGGAACGTTACCCTCTGCGGCCATTTCCAAATATTCCAGCGCAGCTCTGGCACCCATAGCCGCCATGGCATCGTGATATTCCCCGGCGTTCATGCTGTCGGTAATGGTGATCTTCTTTTGCAGAATGATATCTCCGGTGTCGATTCCCTCGTCCATGTACATCATGGAGATACCGCCCTCGGTGTCACCGTTCATCACGGCACGCTGGATCGGTGCGGCCCCTCTCCATGCGGGAAGCAGGGAAGCGTGAATACAAATACATCCCATGGGAGGAATATCCAGAATATTTTTCGGCAGGATCTTACCGTAAGCCGCTACCATGAACAGATCTGCCTCTACGGAGCGGAGAAGCTCCTCCGCCTCGGGGGTACGCATGGAAACGGGGGTCTCCACCCGCAAGCCCACAGACAAGGCGTATTCCTTCACCTCGGAGGGGGTCAGGGTATATTTTCTGCCCTTGGGCTTATCGGGCTGGGTGATCACAAGGGGGATCTCATATCCGGCCTGCACAAGTGCCTCTAAGGCAACCTTGGCAAACTCGGGGGTTCCCATAAAAACGATCTTCACGCGGCTTACTCCTCGTCTTCCATTTCCTCGGGGGTCAGCATTCTGCTGGCCTTATCGATATACAAAATTCCGTCCAGATGGTCGATCTCATGGCAGAAGGCTCTTGCCAGCAATCCCTCGCCGCGAATGGTAAAGGGCTCGCCGTTGCGATCGGTAGCCTGTACCGTGACGATGTTGGGGCGTTTTACAATGCCCACCTCGTCGGGAACGGAAAGACAGCCTTCCTCACCCTCCTGCTCACCTTCGGTGGCAATGATCTCGGGATTGATCATTTCGATCAAGCCCTCGCCGATATCCACGATGACGATCCTGCGCAGGATCCCCACCTGAGGAGCGGCAAGTCCCACGCCGTTGGCGGCACGCATGGTGTCCAGCATATCGTCCAGAAGGGTCAGCGTTCTGGGGGTAATTTTATCAACGGGACGGCATTTCTTGCGCAGTACCTCGTCCTCGGAGGTAACGATATTCAAAATAGCCATAGAGTAAGTCTCCTTAAATGACTGTGGGATTAGCATCCGCATCCAAGCGGACGTTCTTGGGACATTTTGCAAGTCCCGCTTCATATACTTCTCCGAAAAAGCTTCTGGATTGAGCGTTATCGGAGTATTTTACAATGATCTTTTGGCGGAACCGTCCGCCGATCTTATAGATCCCGCCGGGGTAAGGACCAAACTTCTGAATTTTCAGATGGGGATATTTGCTTTCCTTGATCTGTTCAAACAGCGTATCAAACCCTTTTGCAAAGGCGGCGCACTCCTTTTCCTCCGGTGCGGAGAACCCGAACACCATTACGGAACAGAAGGGCGGGAACGCCACAGCCTTTCGCAGAGCGATCTCGGAGCGATAGAATGCCTCGTAATCCTGCTTTGCGGCGAGATTTAAGATCTCGTTGTCGGGATTATAGGTTTGCAGTACAGCAAGCCCGTTGTCACCGCTTCTTCCCGCGCGGCCCACCAGCTGGGTCACCAGAGAGAAGGTACGTTCTCCTGCACGGAAATCGTTTTGGTACAAGGAGCCGTCTACGGAGATCACGCCCACCAGCTCAACGGCGGGGAAGTCAAATCCCTTAGAGACCATTTGGGTACCGAAGAGAACGTCTGCCTCCCGATTTACAAAGGATGCTAAGATCTTCTCGTAGGAAAGCTTTTCCGTGGTGGTATCCGCATCCATGCGCAGGGTACGCAAAGCAGGGAAGCGGCTTTCCAGCTCATCCTGAAGCTTCTGGGTTCCGAATCCGAAGTGATTGATATGCTTACTGCCGCACTGGTCGCAGGCTTCCGGCACGCGGCAAACGTATCCGCAGTAATGACAAGCCAACCAGCCCTCTTTTGCCCTTGCACCGTCATACTTATGATAGGTCAAGGACACCGAGCAATGGGGACATACGTACACATTGCCACAGCTGTGGCAGGAGGTATGAGAATGATACCCTCTGCGGTTTACAAAGAGAATTGTTTGCTTTTCTCTGCCCGTCGCACGGAGCATCTCTGCCTCCAAACGGCTGCCCACCAGCTTTTCGGGGAATATCTTTCCGTCGTTACGCAGATCCTCGATCAGCACCTTGGGAAGCTTAGCATTCCCGTAACGCTTGGTAAGCTTGATCAGCGTATACACCCCGGTCATGGCCTTATAAAAGCTTTCCACCGAGGGTGTTGCGGATGCCAGCAAAAGCAATCCTTTGTTTCTCGCACAGCGGAACCTGGCAATATCTCTTGCATGATACTTGGGAGCAAGCTCGCTTTTATACGTGCCCTCCTGCTCCTCGTCGATGACGATGAGTCCCAAATTTTCCAAAGGGGAGAACACCGCACTGCGGGTTCCCAAAACCACCTTGATCTTGCCTTCACGCATAGCGCGGAAGGCGTCCAGTCGCTCCCCGACGGAAAGCATGGAATGGATCACCGAAAGCTCTTTTCCGAACACCTTACGGTAATTGCCCATAGCCTGAGCGGTAAGCCCGATCTCGGGGAGCAGAATGATAGCCGTCTGCCCCTTGGAAAGCACGTGCTTCACCGTCTCGATGATCACCTTGGTCTTGCCGCTGCCCGTCACGCCGTAAAGCAACGCCGCCTTGGGGTCTTCGGCATCGGAAAGCTGTTTCAAGGTGTCCACAGCGGTCTGCTGTTCCTCGGAGAGAATGGTTTCCTTTGCCTGTTGATCGGGGATATCCTCGGGGGAGTCGTTCCGTTCTACACGGATCTCCTCTCTCCGTACGATCCCCTTACGCACCAACGCGGAAACCACAGAGGAGGAAATTCCTCCGATCTCACTGACTTCCCGCATGGTAGCGCAGGGATAGTGGGTCAAAAGCTCCACCAAAACCTTTTGCTTCTCCGTCAGCGTACTGCCCTCCTCCAGCAAAGCGAAGATCTCCTCCGCCTCGCCGCAGAGCTTCAGCACCGTGACGGTCTTTTCGTTCATTTGCTTGCGGACGCGGGTCTTTCTTTCCAAAAGCCCCAGCCCGCAGAGAGAGTCCAGCATTTTCTCCGCTTCGTCTCCAAACTCCTCCAAGAGCTTTCTCTTCGGAGTTTCCTTTTCCGTACGGATCTTGCGGTAGAGAAGAAACGCCGCTTGGTTCATATCCTCGGGGGGCTCCTTCTCCGTGAGGGTATAATAAACCTCCGTGTCAAGATTTACGCCCGGGGGAAGCATGGTGCGGAATGCCTGCCCGAAGGAGCAGAAAAACCGTTCCTTCATAAAGCGGCACAGCTCCGTAAACTCCTCGGGAATGTCAAAGGGATAATCCAGTACGGAAAGCACCGTTTTGATCCGCTTATAACCGCTTTCTTCCGAAAAGCCCACCGCAACGGCGGAGACCTGCTTGTTGGAAACGCCGAAAGGGACTACCAACAGCGTGCCCTTCCGTACACGGTCGCGAAGCTCGGGGGGCAGGAAATAGCTGTATTCCCGATCAAGCCGAAAGCCCGCATCCAAAATGTGTACGGAAACGTACGCTTTCTCCATAGGGATCAGTCGTCCTTTTCGTTAATGGTGTATTCGCCCTCAGCGATCTTCTTCAATGCGATGGAAACGGGCTTGCGAACCTCGTAGCTTGCAAAGGAATCCTTGGTAGGAATGTCGGAATCCTTATGCTTTTCCGCAAACTCACGCTCCTCGATCATCTTATCGGTTACGTGGCGTGCGCACTTTGCGGATGCGATCACCAAACGGTAGCGATTGATCTCGCCGCCGGTCAATTGCTGAATAGAAGGGTACAACATAGTCTTTATCTGCCTTTCAATGTTATTCAAAAATTATTCCGCTGCTCTGTCAGAGTTCAGCTTTTCCTGTAAAACGGAGGTCTCCTCCGCACAGCATATAATATGCTCGCTGTCGGTGATCAAAACCGACCGTGTTTTTTTACCGCCGGAAACGTCGATCATTCTGCCTGCATTTTTGGCGTCCTGCACCAACCGTCTCACCGGCAGGGAATCGGGGCTGACCAACGCCACCAAACGGGATGCGTTGATGTAGTTGCCGCCGCCTAAGGAGATCAGTTCCAAATGTCTCCGCCCCCTTTTACTCGATGTTCTGGATCTGCTCGCGGATCTTCTCCACGGCACTCTTGGCCTCGATCACCAGCTTGGCAAAGGAGGTATCGTTGGATTTCGAACCGATGGTATTGCATTCGCGGTTGATCTCCTGCACCAGGAAATCCAGCTTTCTTCCCACGGGAACGGATTCCTCCAACATACTGCGGAACTGCTTGAAGTGGCTGTCCAAACGTGCCAGCTCCTCGCTGATATCGGATTTATCCGCAAAAACAGCGCATTCGGTGAGCAAACGGGATTCGTCTGCGGGAACGCCTGCTAAGATCTCGCGGATACGGTTTTGCATTCTGGCGTTGCTTTCCGCAACCACCAAAGGTGCGCGGGTCACCAGCTCCTCACGAATGGCTTCCAGGGTGGCAAGATGGTTCAGCACGTCCGCCGCCATCTTCTGTCCCTCGGCCTTGCGCATCTCCACAAAGATGTCAAAAGCCTTCTTGGCAACGGGCTCAACCGCCGCCCAAACCTCGTCCATATCCTCGTCCGTCTTCACCTGAGAGAAGATGTCGGGCTTATTGGCGATGGTCTGTACAGTGACTTCGCCGCCCAAGCCGTATTCCTGCTGGATCTTACGGAGGAGGTGGATATAGCTTTCCAGATATTCCTCGTTTACGTTCAGCTGGGTCTTTTCTCCCGCCAGATTTTCCACGGTGAGATAAATGTCGACCTTACCGCGGGAGATATAGGTGGAAGCCAAGGACTTCAGCTTTTCCTCCAGCGCGTTGTAAAGACGACCCGTCTTAATGTTTGCATCGATGTAACGGCTGTTGACGGATTTGACCTCTACGAGAATATCTCGTCCGTCCACAACCTCACGGCATCTGCCGTAACCGGTCATGCTTTTTACCATGTCAAAACTCCCAAAATAATGTTTTTAACCCTTGCGGATGCGGTTTTTGATCTTCACAATGTAGAAGACAGCCAACAGTCCCAAGGCAAAATCGTAGATTACAAAGGTCACGTTGCCCAAAAGGAACAACGCCTTTCCCAAAGAGCCCCAATCTGTTCCCAGTCCAAGAAGCCCCTCGGTGATCCAAAGGATACCGCCCAAGAAGAGGTTGAACAGCACAAGCTTCACAGCATACTGCAAAACCTTGGGGCGGATCTTATCCAGATACACCTTCAGCACCGGGTAATACCCAACGAAGGCCGCAAATACAACAGAGGCGGTTTTGGGGAACATCAGCACCGAAAGGATGGCGGAAACCAAATACACCGCCACGGCCTTGCCGTTGCCCAAATCGATCACGGCAACCATGACCACCAAGGCGGCAAGGGCTGCTGCGGAAAGATCCAGAAGCTCTATCATAGAGCCTAAGAAGAGGATCACCACCGCCAAGGCGGAAAGCATTCCCGCCAAGGCGATCTCTTTGCTTTTCTTTTTCATCGGTTCGGCCTCAGCGGCAGCCGTTGCACAAGCAGTTCAGACACATCATGGCCTGACACAGATCGCAAACGTCGCAGGTGGCTTGGGGCGCACCGTAGCCTCCGTAAGGGCTTTGCGCCGCACCGCTGCTCATTCTCTGCTGGAATGCACGGTACTCGTTGTTATAAGGATCCATGCGGCAAGCGTTTTCGATCTCGCTTCTGGCATCCTGCACCCAACCGTTGCGGTAGAGAATAACACCCTTCAGGAAATGCCATTCCGCCGTCCGCTCTCCCACGGGAATGCGGTTCAGAAGGATCTCTGCTTCGTTGCCTCTGCCTGCGTTGATCAGCTGACGCACACGGCTCATTTCCGCACCGCCGGAATGACTGCCGGAGGAGGAATTTCCGGAGGAGCTTCCGCCACCGGCACGGATCTTCTGGATCTCGTCGTAGGCTTGGTTGATCTCCTTCATTTTCTCAGCCGCCAGATCGGCAAGGGGATTGTTTGCGTAATTATCGGGATGGTATTGCTTTACCAACGCCCTGTATGCTTTTTTGATCTCGTCGTCCGTCGCGCTTGACGAAACGCCGAGTACCTTGTAAGGATCGGACATTTCTTAATTTCCTTTCGTGGTGGTTCTGTTCTTTTTGCGTTCCTCAACCTGACTGACGGCTTCCTTGCCCCCAAGGTCACAGATGTTGAACACAATGCGGTTCAGCCCCGTGAGGGTCGGGCCGCAAGCGAGTGCGTAGGAATGTGAAAACACGTTCATACTGTCGATAAGGGTCTGTCGGATCTCCTCGGCGTGGTTTTCCACTTCCTCGGGGGAACCGTATTTGCACAGGAAAGGGTTGTAGTTCCCGTTCTCTGCATTCTTTTCAAAATCGTCGTAGGCATCGATGAGATAGATAAACCGCCCTACGTGATAGCCGCATTGCTCCGCCACTGCCTTGGGAACACCCTCCAGCCCGTAAGCCGTCAGCTCCTTCATCAGTCTGCCAAAGCAATCCGCCGCACGGTCGGGGGAATCACACCCTTCCGCCTCCAAACGGTGAAGCTCCTCGATGGGAGTGCGTATCATGCCCTCCATCTCCGGGAATTGGTTGCACCGCCGCTTCATCCTGCGGAAGAAGGGGAGGAGCAGCTTCTTTCCAAAACGCTTCAAGCCCTTTCCGTCCAAAAGATCGTCCTCAAGCTTGTAATAGCTGAAAAGTCCAAAAGCATTTGCCGTGTAGGCGAACACGTCGTCACAGCAGACTGTGGGCTTTTTCTTCAAGCTGTAAGGGCAACGCTTCTTTTCCACCGTAACGGCAGACTCCGCAAGGGAAAGACGCAAAACAGCGAGAAACGTAAAGTCATAGTTGAGCAAAAACCGTGAAAAATGGGTGAGATGCTTGCCGCTGTAACGGCACAGCCCGCAGTATACGGCGCCGTAAAAATCCGCTTCCTTGACCAGTAACTCACTCTTCACGGGCCTTATGTAGCCGAACACCCGCATTCCTCCTATCATAATGAGTTATTATAACACAAAAAAATCAAAAACGCAATATATAATGAAGAAAATTTGATTTTTGTCTTCTTCTTTTTCAAGAAAAATTTAAAAAGTTTTGCGAAAAAGAAGTATTTTGCAAATCTTTTGCGTATATCTGCGAAGGAAAAGGAATTTCAGTAGATTTTCGGAGGCGAAGTTTGAAAAAGAAATCCATTTTTCAAACATGATTTTGTGGCTTCGCTTACAAAATCTTTCGCGCACGCCCGCCCCGGCGGGCCACGAAAGGAGTGGTCATTAGCATGAAAGACGTTACCCTTCTCCGCGAGGAGCAATTTCTTTGCGACAAAGCCTTTTTCTCCAAGAATACCGCCGGCAGATTGTCTCCCGTGGAGCCTTGTCCCGTGCGTACCGAGTTCCAGCGTGACCGTGATCGCATCACCCATTGCAAGAGCTTCCGCAGATTGATGCACAAGATGCAGGTGTTCCTTGCCCCGGAAGGGGATCATTACCGCACCCGACTCACCCATACGCTGGAGGTTACCCAGATCGCCAGAACTCTTGCCCGTGCCTTGTGTCTCAACGAGGATCTGGCAGAGGCAGGCGCCTTGGGGCATGACCTGGGGCATACCCCCTTCGGACATTCCGGAGAGCGTGCCCTGAATGAGATCTGTGACGGCGGCTTCCGCCACTATGAGCAGAGCCTTCGCGTGGTGGATAAGCTGGAGCAGAACGGAGCGGGCTTGAACCTGACCTATGAGGTGCGGGACGCTATTCTGAACCATTCCGGCTCCGGAAATCCTTCCACCTACGAGGGGAAGATCCTGCTGTATGCCGACCGCATTGCCTATATCAATCACGATATCGACGATGCCTGCCGCGCCGGGATCCTGACCAACGATGACATTCCCACCTACATCAGCGACGTGCTGGGCAAGACCCATAGCGACCGTATCACCACCTTGGTGACCGCCGTGATCGACCACGGTGTGGAGAACGGCATCGGTATGAACGAGCCCTACGGCAGTCTGATGAACGATCTCCGCACCTTCATGTTCCAGCGGGTGTATACCCACCCCATCGCCAAGAGCGAGGACGATAAGGTTATGCAGATGATCGCATTCCTGTATACGCATTTTTGCCATAATCCCGATGCGATCCCCCAGGAGTACCGCAAGTACATAGATTCCGACGGTATCAGCAGGGTAGTGGCCGACTATATAGCGGGTATGACCGACCGCTTTGCAATCGGTTGCTTTGCGGATCTGTTCGTTCCCAAGGTATGGAGTTATAAGTAATGGCTTTTTCGAAACCCTTTCTGGAAGAGGTCAAAAGAAGAAATCGTATCACCGACGTGATCTCCAGGTTCGTGCCCTTGAGAAGGGCGGGTTCCAACATGGTGGGGTGCTGTCCCTTCCATAGCGAGAAAACGCCGTCCTTTACTGTGTTTTCCGGAACGGAAAGCTATTATTGCTTCGGTTGCGGCGCAGGGGGAGACGTGATCACCTTTGTGATGCAATCCGAAGGCTTGGAGTACCGTGATGCAGTGGAGCAGCTTGCCAAGATGGCGGGCATCCCCATGGAAGAGGAGCCTCGCCGACAGGACGATCCTCATACTCCTTCCGTCAAGAAGGATCGGCTTTACGCGGTGAACAAATCCGCCGCCCGCTTCTTCTACGCCAAGCTTCGCTCTCCCGAGGGAGCATACGCAAGAGAATATTTGGAGACCCGCCGCTTTAACGATACCACCATCCGACGGTTTGGCATCGGCTTTGCCCCGGATAAATGGGACTCGCTCTATAACCATCTCCACGGAGAGGGCTTTACCGACGAGGAGATCACCGTGGCATTTTTGGGGCGTAAGGGTAAAAACGGCAGGATGTACGATCTGTTCCGCAATCGCTTGATGTTCCCCATCTTCGACCTGACGGGAGAGGTGGTTGCCTTCTCCGGCAGACGGCTCAACGAGGCGGAGGAGCGCAAGTACGTCAACACCTCCGATACCCCCGTATTCAAAAAGAGCCGTATTCTGTTCGGCATGAACTTTGCCAAGAACGAAGCGGAAAAGGGGCTGATCCTATGCGAGGGTGCGCCGGACTGTATTGCCATGCACCAGGCAGGCTTCGGCAACGCCATCGCCACCTTGGGTACCGCCATCACCGGTGAGCACGCAAGGCTGCTTTCCCGCTTTACAAAAATGGTCTACCTTGCCTACGATATCGACAAGGCGGGGCAGAAGGCTACCATGCGAGGCATCGAGCTGCTCAATCAGGTGGGGATCGATACCAAGATCATCCAGCTGGGAGAGGGGGATTCCAAGGACCCCGACGAGTTTATCAAGAAGCACGGCGCCGAGGCCTTCCGCGCCAAGCTCAGCGGCTCCCGCGGGCAGATCGATTACCGTATCGACGAGATCCTTTCCCGCTTTAATCTTTCCATTCCGGACGAGAAGCTTCGTTGCAGTCATGAAATGGCAGAGTACATTGCCACCATCAGCAACCGCTTGGAGCGGGAGATCTACGCTTCCCGCGCCGCAGAAAAGCTTGGTTTATCTGCGGAATCTGTAAAGAGCGAGGCGGAGCATAAGCGCAAAACCATGGAAAAGACCATGAAAAAGCAGGAAAACGCCAGGATCGTGCGGGATACCACCGGTTACGGCGACCAGGTCAATGTGGACAAGCTTCGCTTTTCCGCAGAAGCCCCCCACGAGGAGGCTGTGCTTGGCATCCTGTTGCTCCATCCCGAGCTGGGGAAGGAAACCGCAAGGCTTTTAGAGCCGGAGGATTTTGCCACCTCCTTTAACCGCAAGCTGTGGAATTTGTTCCGTAGTGATTTGGCAGAGGGCGTCGAGCCGGAGCTGAACGCCGACGGTGCCTTGACCCCTGCGGAGATCGGTGCCGTTTCCGGCTACCGTGCCGCAAGAGCTACCTTGGGTAGCAACGATATGGAGACTCTTCGTTCCCATATCGGTACGTTGAAGGAGATGCGCTCCAAAAGAGAATACGAGGGAAGGATCAAGGAGGATCCCGCAGTTTTGCAGGAATACCTTGCCTTGCTTCGTAAAAACAACCAGAATAAAAATTCCGAATAAAAGAGGAAATGAACGATATGAGAGAAGACTTTTTTACTCCCGAGCAGATGGAGACCGCAAAAGAGAAGGGAATGCTGAAGCCTGCAGTGGTGTTGGGATCCTTGGAGGATACCGACGTTTCTGTGGCGACACTTATCGAAGTTTGCGATTTTCTTGACCGCCAGGGCATTGAGATCACCAACAGCTTGACCGGCGGCGGCTTTGAGCTGCAAGAGGACGAGATGTTTGAGGACGACGTAGTGGAGGAAAGCAGTGACGATGTGGAAGCACTGCTGAACCAGGAGGGCGTTTCCATCGACGACCCCGTACGTATGTACTTAAAGGAGATCGGTAAGGTTCCCTTGCTTTCCGCCGAGGAAGAGCTTGGTCTTGCCGAGAAAATGGCCCAGGGCGACGTAAAGGCAAAGCAGCAGCTGGTGGAGGCAAACCTTCGTCTGGTTGTTAGTATTGCAAAACGTTATGTAAACCGCGGAATGTTCTTCCTGGATCTGATCCAGGAGGGTAACTTGGGTCTTATGAAGGCCGTTGAGAAGTTCGACTATGGCAAAGGCTACAAGTTCTCCACCTATGCTACTTGGTGGATCCGTCAGGCCATTACTCGTGCTATTGCTGACCAGGCAAGAACCATCCGTATCCCCGTCCACATGGTGGAGACCATCAACCGCGTGCTGAGAGTTTCCCGCCAGCTGTTGCAGGAAAACGGCAGAGACGCCTCCGAGGAGGAGATCGCCGCAGAGCTGAATATGCCCGTGGAAAAGGTGCGCGAGATCTTGAAGATCGCTCAGGAGCCCGTGTCTCTGGAAATGCCTATCGGTGAGGAAGAGGATAGCCATTTGGGCGACTTCATTGCCGACGATAACACCATGGCTCCTGCGGAGGCGGCTTCCTATACCATGCTCCGCGAGCATCTGCTTGAGGTGCTTCACACCCTGACTCCCCGTGAGGAAAGCGTTTTGAAGCTTCGCTTCGGTTTGGAAGACGGCAGACCCCGTACTCTGGAAGAAGTGGGCAAGGTATTTGACATCACCCGTGAGCGTATCCGTCAGATCGAGGCGAAGGCGTTGCGCAAGCTTCGTCATCCCAGCAGAAGCAAGAAACTGAAAGACTATTTGGAATAAACCCTACCCGAAAGGAATCTATAAAAAGTTATGAAAGAACAGCTTGAACAAATCAAGGAGTCTGCTCTTGCGGCCATTGTGGGCGCGGAGACGGAGCAGGCTCTGGAAGAAGTCCGCGTCCGCTTCTTGGGCAAGAAGGGCGAGCTTACCGCTATTTTGCGCGGTATGGGTGCCGTTGCCCCCGAGGATCGCCCCAAGATCGGTGCCATCGTAAATACCATCCGTGCTGAGATCGAAGAGAGCCTTTCCGCACGTTTTGCGGATCTGAAGGCGCAGAGCATGGAGCGTAAGCTTCGTGAGGAGCGTATTGACGTCACCCTCCCCGCACCGGAAAAGAAGGTGGGCAAGCTTCACCCCATTACCCAGACCCGTAACCGTATGGTGGAGATCTTCACCGGTATGGGCTTTGAGATCGCAGAGGGACCCGAGGTAGAGAGTACATATTTCAACTTCGACGCTCTGAACGCTCCCGCAGACCATCCCTCCCGTGACGATACCGACACCTTCTATTTCTCCGAGAACGTACTGCTTCGTACCCAGACCTCTCCCGTGCAGATCCGTTCCATGGAAGGGAAGACCCCTCCCATCCGTATGATCTCTCCCGGTAGAGTGTACCGTAGCGACGTGGCGGATGCAACCCATTCCCCCATGTTCCATCAGTGCGAGGGTCTGGTCATCGATAAGGGCATCACCATGGGTGACCTGAAGGGCACTCTGGCAACCTTTGCAAAAGCCATGTTCGGTGAGCGTACCCGTATCCGCTTCCGTCCCCATAATTTCCCCTTTACCGAGCCTTCCGCAGAGGTAGACGTTTCCTGCTTCGTGTGCGGCGGCAAGGGCTGTCGTCTGTGTAAGGGTGAGGGCTGGATCGAGATCCTTGGCGCAGGTATGGTGCATCCCAACGTATTGCGCGCCGGCGGCATCGACCCCGACGTGTATTCCGGCTTCGCCTTCGGTATGGGTATCGAGCGTGTGGCAATGACCATGTTCGGCATCAACGACCTGCGTCTGATGTGCGAGAACGACGCTCGTTTCCTGGAACAGTTCTGATTGGTACGGAGGTGAAATAACATGAAAGTTTCTTTGAATTGGTTGAAAGATTATGTAAACCTCAACTGCTCTGCTCACGACTTCTCCGAGGCCATGACCATGAGCGGTACCAAGGTGGAGGGATACGAAATTCTCGACGATAAGCTCCACGGTATTCTGGTAGGTAAGATCCTCTCCGTTGTGCCCCATCCCGACTCCGATCACATGGTGATCTGCCAGGTTGAGGTAGGCGGTGAACGTCCTTTGCAGATCGTTACCGGTGCGCAGAACGTGTCCGAGGGTGATCTGGTTCCCGTATGCACCAACGGCTCCTTGCTTCCCGACGGAAAGACCATCAAGACCGGCAAGCTGAGAGGTGTCCTTTCCGAGGGTATGCTTTGCTCCTTGGGCGAATTGGGTCTCACCACCCATGATTTCCCCTATGCTATTGAAGACGGTATCTTCCTCCTGCAGGAGGAGTGCAAGCCCGGCGACGATATCCGCGACGTACTGGGCATGCGTGACACCATCGTGGAGTTTGAACTGACCTTCAACCGTCCCGACTGTCTTTCCTATTTGGGTATCGCCAGAGAGGCCGCCGCAACCTTCCACAGCCCCTTGTCCATCAAGGAGCCCGTGGTAAAGGGTACCTCCGACGGTGACACCGTTGAGAATTATATTTCCGTAGAGATCCGCAACACCGATCTCTGCCCCCGCTATACCGCAAGAGCCGTGAAGAACGTCAAGATCGCTCCTTCTCCCTTGTGGTTGCGCACCAAACTCCGTAACGCGGGCATTCGTCCCATCAACAACATCGTTGATATCACCAACTACGTCATGCTGGAATACGGTCAGCCCATGCACGCCTTCGATGCAAGCTACATCGAAAGCAAGAAGATCGTAGTCCGCAACGCCGCAGAAGGGGAGATCATCACCACCCTTGACGGCGTAGACCGCGCTTTGACTCCCGATATGCTCTGCATTGCCGACGGCGAGAAGCCCGTAGCATTGGCAGGTGTAATGGGTGGCTTGAACAGCGAGATCCTGGATACTACCACCACCGTTATCTTCGAGAGTGCAAACTTCGCCCGTGAGAATATCCGTAAGACCTCCCGCGCCGTAAACCTGCGCACCGAGTCTTCCGCTAAGTTCGAAAAAGGTCTGCCTCCCTGCAATACTCTGCCCGCAGTACAGCGTGCCTGCGAGCTGGTTGAGCTGTTGGGTGCAGGTGAAGTTGTCGACGGTATCATCGATATCAACCACGCTGATATTTCCAGCCGTAAGGTCTTCTTCGATTGGAAGCGTGTCAACGAGCTTTTGGGTACTTCTCTTACCGTGGAGGAAATGGCTGAGCTTCTCCGTCCTCTGGATCTGATCTGGGATGGCGAGGAAAGCCTGATCGTTTCTCCCTACCGCGGCGACATCATCACCACCGCGGATATCGCAGAGGAGGTCGTACGCCTCTACGGCTTCGACAAGATCAAGGCAACCCAGTTCTCCGGCAGAGCCACTGAGGGCGGCGAGAATCCTTCTCAGAAGTTCCGCACCGCCATCGACCGCAATATGACCGGCCTGGGCTATAACGAGATCTATACCTATTCCTTTGTATCTCCCTCCGAGCTGGATCAGATCCGCATCCCCGCAGACTCTCCCTTGAGAGATCAGCTCACCATTCTCAACCCCTTGGGTGAGGATACCTCTGTGATGCGTACCCATCCGTTGCCCTCCATGCTTCGCGTTGTGTCTCATAACGTTGCTCACCGTGTGAAGGCGGCTCAGTTCTACGAGAACGCTACCCTGTATTTCAAGGAAGGCAAGATGTCCCGCGAGGAGAAGACTCTGTGCTTCGCCTTCTACGGCTACGGCGATTTCTATACCTTGAAGGCCGATACCAACGCTTTGCTGGATGCTTTGCAGATCTGCGGCGTTACCTATGCTTCCAATACCGAGGACCCCTGCTTCCATCCCGGACGCTGTGCGGATCTCTACTGCGGCGACGTAAAGCTGGGCACCATTGGTCAGATCCATCCCGCTGTTTGCGGCAACTTCGATATCGACGTTCCCGTTTACGGTGCGCTTCTTTCCAACAACGCTCTGTTCTCCTGCGTAGCTGAGGAGAAGAAGTACGTTCCTCTGCCCGTTTACCAGGCAATGGAGCGTGACTTGGCACTTCTCTGCGACGATGAGGTTGAAGCAGGCACTCTCTGCGGCATGATCCGCTCCTTTGCAGGCAAGTCCTTGGTGGATACCTATGTATTCGACGTGTATAAGGGCAAGGGCATCGCAGAGGGCAAGAAGTCCGTTGCAGTCCGTCTGGTATTCCGTCTCAATGACCGTACCATGACCGATGAGGAAGCGGATAACGGCGTTCGTAAGGTGCTGAAAAAGCTGGAATCCGAAGCCGGCATCACCCTCCGCGGCTAAAAAATATCGCAAACTCACAAAAAACTCTTGCAAAATGGCAAGAAAAGGTTTATAATACCATTTATAAAGGATGAAAATCCGTCACTAAATCAGTAAGGAGCAGGAAATTATGTTAGATAACAAGCAGAAAACCATCACATTTTCCGTCAAGGATACTCGCAGAGAAGAGATCCGCGAGATTGTGAAGGGCGTGTACAACTCCTTGATCGAGAACGGATACAATCCCACCAATCAGATCGTTGGTTATATCATTTCGGAGGATCCGACTTATATCACCAACTATAAGAACGCTCGTACCATTATCAGCAAGCTTGATCGCGACGAGCTTCTCCGTGCATTGGTGGAGGACTTCATCCGTCTCGAACAGAAAGGGTGATTGAAATGGCAGAACAGAACATTCTGACCTACAAGGGGAAGCCTCTCGTCCGCCAGGGAAGATTTATCTTCTACGGCAATCCCGACGATAAGTGCATCCTGTTTATGAACATTCTGGACACCAAGAAGGTTGGCGACTTAGAGGTTGCTACCCGCGTTCTGGTGCAGATCCAGGATACCGACGAGGAGAAGTCCTTTAACGACAAGATCCTCAAGCAGTGCGAGAAGCGCAGTCTGAGTGATGCGTTTGACATCGGCACTATCTGGCTGGAGCGTGCTCTCAGAGGGTAACGTCCCGCTTGAACCAAAACAAGTAAGGAAGGGCGGTCGGTTTTCCGATCACCCTTTCTTTGTGGCTTTGTGTAGAAAAAGGAGCTTTATGAACGTATTTTGGGATTGGAACGGCACTCTCTGCGATGACGTTCGCCTCTCTTTGGACGCGGTGAACGATATGCTTGCCCGCCGAGGCAGAAACGGCATCACCATGGAGCAGTACTATTCTTATATGGGCACGCCTATCAGCAAGTTCTACGAGCATCTGTTTGATTTTTCCGTAGAGCCCATGGAGGGGCTTTCCCGTGAGTTTTACAGCTATTACCAAGCCAACACCCATACCCTCCACCTCAGAGCAGGGGCGGAGGCGGTTTTGAAGCGCCTGCGGGATCTGGGTGCAAGACAGTTTATTCTTTCCTCCAGCCATAAGGATTCCATCCTTCCCTTGGCATCTCGGTGGGGGATCATGCCCTACTTTGAAGCGGTTTTGGGCGCGGAGGATTGGAAGGTTGGCTCCAAGGCGGAACGGGCAAGATCGTTCTGCTGCGAGAAGGGCTTGTGCAAGGAAGAGACCTGGTTCATCGGCGACCTTCTGCACGATTTGGAGACCGCTCACCATTGCGGTGCCTCCTGCATCCTGCTTTCCGGCGGCCACCAAAGCGATGAGGCGCTTCAAGCAACGGGGTACTTCTGCGTCTCCGTTTCGGAGATCCCTTCCGTTATGGGCCTTTGAGGAGTGAGGTATGAGCAAATTGTTTATCAAGGACAAAGCGTTTTATAAAAGCGTTGCCACCATTGCCATTCCCATTGCGTTGCAGGGTTTGATCACCTCGGGTGTCAATGCCATGGACACGGTTATGGTTGGCAAGGTCAGCGAGACGGCCTTATCAGGCGTTTCCTTGGCGACCCAGTTCATCACCATCTTCCAGATCTTTTGTATGGGCATTGGCATGGGAGCCTCCGTATTGGTGGCAAGATATTTCGGCATGAAGGACAACGTCTCCTTGCGCAAGACCATTACGGTGATGCTTCGTCTTTGCGTTGGCATGGCGGCGCTGTTTTCGGTGATTACTGCGTTGTGCCCCCGTTGGATCATGTATATCTATACGGAAGAAGAGCCCATTATTGCAGAAGGTATCCGCTACCTTCAATACTCGGTTGCCAGCTATATCTTTCACGGCTTATCCTTAACCTGCACCATCGTTTTGCGAAACGTGAACAGGGTGAAGATGCCACTGTATACTTCCATTGCCGCGTTCTTTGTTAACGTAGGAGCCAATTATCTGTTTATCTTCGGCGGCTTGGGAATTCCCGCAATGGGCGTTGCAGGAGCCGCGTTGGGTACCTTGATCGCCCGTATCTTTGAGTTCGCTGTGATCTGCGGGTACTTGTTCTTTGTGGAAAAGAATATCGGCTACCGTCTGCAGGAATTTTTCCGTCCCGTGGGAAAGCTGTGGGGAGAATACATCCGTATCAGCATTCCCGTGCTGATCAGCGACGGCATCCTTGCCCTTGGCAACAACTCCGTTGCTATGGTCATCGGCAGAATGGGGGAGAGCTTCATTGCCGCAAACTCCGTTACCACTGTGACCCAACAGCTCAGCTCCGTGATGACCCAGGGCTTCTCCCAAGCAGGTGCTATCGTCACAGGCTATACGTTGGGAGAGGGCGACCGTGAAAAAGCCCATCGTCAAGGCTACGCTTTCTTGGGCATCGGCTTTGTCTTCGGTTTAGCCGCGGCATTGATCATTTTGGCTCTCAGCGAGCCCATGATCTACTTCTACGAGCTTTCTGCCGAAACAGCCGGCATCGCACGACAGCTTATGTGGTCCATCGCCTTGATCATCGTCTTCCAGGCTACCAACAGCATTATGACCAAGGGCGTCCTCCGCGGCGGGGGAGATACCAAGGTGTTGATGCTTGCCGACAATATCTTTTTGTGGGTGGCGTCCGTTCCCTTGGGTGCTTTGAGCGGCTTGGTTTGGGGCTTTCCCGCCTTCTGGGTCTACTTCGCCTTGAAGATCGACCAGGTGCTGAAGGCAATTTGGTGCGTCATCCGTCTCCGTAGCGGTAAATGGATCAAGAAGATCCGTTCCGAAAAAGAACTCCACGAAAATACGTAATACAAAAGCCACGGTTCATATCGAACCGTGGCTTTTCTCACGCTTGGTTTTCTCTATAAAGATGTCAGATGCTTTTTACAGGTAGTAATTCAATATATCCTCTGGTTCCCAGGGGCTCTAACTGAATGCGGGGATTGCTGTCATCCCAAGCATAACCAATGCTTTCGGGATTGTATTTTTTGATGGCATCCCATACCTGCTGAATGGCTTCTCCAAAGCTTTCCTCTTCAAAAGGCTCCCCTTGGAACATGAGGTATTTGCATTTAGGCAGCTCGATAACGTCAAACCCCTCGGGAATTTCTCCCGCATAGTCCATAGCAACCTCTACACCCTGCACGTACAGGGAGGTTCCCTCCTTGATGTAGCTTTTGGGAAGCCATAAGCATACGGGCTCACCGCTGATGGATTTCATGCTGCAAAGCAATCCCCACACATCACAACCTACTTCTTCGCAGTATTTAAAATACTCCGTGGCTTCTTTTCCTCGCTTGAGAATCACCTTTCTATCGGGCTTCTCCACCACTTGCAGGAAAATGTTTTTTACGTTGTTCATTTCTTTTCTCTCCTTTGGCCTGGCATATTTGATTCCGTAAGGCTTGAACAGATAGATGGGAGTAGGGCATACGGAATATTCATACGGGTTGCACCCAAACTCTTTGTAAAACGCTCTTTGATACCCGTCCACACTGTCGTAGCCGACGTCGAATGCTACGTCAATAATCTTTGCTTTTTCATCTCGCAGCCGAAGTGCAGATTTCGATAACCTCAGCCGCCGGATATACACTGCGGGTGTCATATGGAGAAGAGCTGTAAAAAGTCGGTATGCGTACCAGGGTGAATATTGAGCTACGGTTGCCAGATCTGCCATGGTAATATTCGTATCAAGATGTGTGGCGATGTAGTCCTGCATTCTTTGTACAGCTTCGATGTGCCCATCCATTTCCGTTCACCTCCTTACGATCATAGTATAGAGAAATTTTAAAGAACCTTCTCGACTTAATTTGCCAAAAGCAATACAGCCGCCCCATATCGGAGACGGCTGTTTGTGATCCGTTAGTTGTTTTCAGAGATCCATTTCTTTGCCCAAGCGAACAATCTCTCGGACAGCAAGGTGAACGCAACCGCTTCGCCATGTTTCAAGCTTATAAAGGTTTCGACAATAAATCGTTCCTCGTCGGAAACAACCGGAAGCAAATCCTTTTGCCGGCGGAAATACCTTCCCGCCTGCCGAAAAGCGATCGCCTGCACAACAAAAGAAGCGGACTTATACAATTCTCGCAAAACCGCTTCGCTCTTTTCATAAAGCATATTATGCACACATCCGTGGAATACGTTGCAGACACCGATTTTGATGGCTCTGTTTATATCAGCCTCGTCAACGACAGCTAATACCTCGTCAAGACTTCCTTTGATAGGGGTGGTATCATTACAAAACTGAAAAAGGTCGGACGGCTCCCAATTCAAAATTTCCTCTCTCCCGGAGAAAAAACCGCAGATCAATTCCCTGTGAGGCATAGTATCCAGCATAGCATTGTAGGTATGGATGTCAATGGCGGACAATTCATCCAAAATTACAACCATATCAATATCGCTTGCTTCTGTCGCTTCGCCTCGACCATAGCTGCCTTGCAATCCAACAAACCACACACGGTCTCCAAAGGCTTCGTGTAATTTCTGCAAGAAGATTTGCTGCCAAACGCTAATAGCTATCATTTTTACCTCCTGTTCAATGCCAAACCGATCATTTGATTTCTAAAAAAACAATGCTTGCGTCTATCAAATATTGTACGAGAACCGTTCTTTGAAACAAAGAACGGTTCTCAAAAAAAGATAGAGCGTAAACTTTTACTGCCGGGATATTAAATGTTCATCTCGTCCAATGCCGCCGCACCGATCAAGCCTGCATTACCACCCAAGCGGCCTGCACGGATCAGCGTAGAGCATTTACCAACGGCGTTGCGGAGAGGGGCAAGGAGATTTTCGCCTTCCTTGCTGATACCGCCGGAGATAACGATCATATCAGGTCTGAAGATGTTGATCACATTCCACATACCCACTTCCAAGGAGCGAATCCAGTCGTTAAAGATGCTTCTTGCCATATTGTCCTCTTCACTCATGGCGATGAACAATGTTTTGCCGTTGGCGTTTCCGCCGTTAGCGGCAATCAGCTTGCCCAAACGGCTGTTGGGAGCATATCTCGCCTGATGCTCGACCTCCTTGATCAAGGCTCGGGTGGAGGCCACCGTTTCCCAGCAACCGATTCTGCCACAGCCGCAACGCTTGCCGTGAATATCGATCACCATGTGACCGATCTCGCCCGCGTGATTTTCCTTACCGTGCAAAAGCTTGCCGTCCACAATGATACCGCCGCCGATGCCGGTGCCGAGGGTCACGGTAACGATGTTCTTGTATCCCTTGGAAACACCTGCCATATGCTCGCCCCAAGCGGCGCAGTTGGCGTCGTTGTCCAGCTTTGCGGGCGCGTCGAACGCCTCGGACAAAAGCTTGGCGAAGGGGATCTTATCAATAGGGAGGTTATCTGCCGCAACGGCAATACCCTTCTCGGTATCGATCTCACCGGGACAGCCCATGCCGATAAAGGTGATCTGCTCCTTGGAGATCTTATTCTCCTCCAAAAGCTTCTTGGTTCCGTTGATAACGATGTCGGAAAGCTCCTTGGGCGTTTTACAATCTGCCGTGGGGAATTCCGCTTCGGCCACGATTTTGTAATTGTCGTCTACCACGCCCATGCTGACGGTAGTGCCGCCAAGGTCAATGCCGATCTTCATAGTTGTTACCGTTCCTTTCGTTGCCCACAGAGCGGGCTTGTATATAGGTTCAAAAATTAACTTACTGTCCCTTTCCGGGATATACGCCTGCCTCAATGAGAGATGCGATGTATTTCTCAACCGTTTCTTTGTCTTCCTTATAAGTAACGCCGTACCACTTGGAGCCGGTTTTGACCACCTTCAAGGGTCTGCCGCACTTCTTGCTGAAGTTCCAAACCGCGGTGGGGAGGTAGTACTCCTGCTTCATGGGATCCTTTAAGTTCTCCAGGAAGTCTACAAAGTCTTCTGCCGCAGAAGCCAGGAAGCCGCCCTTCAACGCCCATGCGTTCATAGAGACGATGCTGTCCTCGGAAACGGGATACCATACGTCATCCTCCAGGTAAGCCGCGCCGCCGCCTTCCTGCTTGGCGATCTTGGTGCGCTCGGTAATGCTCGCCAGACATCCGTCCTCGGTGCATTCGCAAACACCTCTTGCCACGGAGCCGTTCTCCGTCAAGGTGTTCTTCAGAACGAAGCCTGCCATACAGCCGCACGCGGGATCCTCCTTGTCGGAAAGGAAGTTGTACAGGATCTCAAAGGTCTCCTCGCCGTAAAGGTCGTCGGCGTTGACAACGGCAATACCTTCCTCGCCGTCGCCGATCACCTGGCGGGCCGCCATGATGGCGTGACCGGTACCCCATTGCTTTACACGTCCTTCGGGGACGGAAAAGCCTGCGGGCATATCCTTCAGATCTTGGAACGCGTAGGCAACCTCCAAGGGAAGATCCTTGCGCGCTTCAATACGGTTGCTTACCGTTTCCTTGAATGCCTCTAAGTTCTCTTCCTTAATAACAAAGATAACCTTCTTAAATCCTGCCTTTACGGCATCGAATAAGGTGTAGTCCAAGATGAACTCACCGTTGGGGCCGATGGGATCCATCTGCTTAAGTCCGCCGTAGCGGCTGCCCATTCCTGCGGCCATTACCACAAGTGTCATATATTGTTCTCCTTTCGGGTGCTTTACTACCCTCAGTTTACAACAAAATCCCTTCTTTGTAAATAGGTTTTTCAGATTTTTTCCAAAACGGTTGACAAAACTTTGTTTTTCCGTTATACTGCAAACATAAAATATATATTTGGAAAGGTCAGCGGATATGAATCCTGTTCGTCTTGGTGTCGTGGGTCTTGGTGCCCGCGGTACGTTTATCATCCGTACGCCCCTCCTGCCTCTGGCAGAAATGGGCAAAATTGAAATTGTTGCATTGTGCGATACCTATGAGGATCGTGTAGAAGCACAGGTTAAGAAGGTGGAGGAGACCATCGGCAAGAAGCCTTACGGAACCACCGATTACCGTGATCTGCTTACCATGGATCTGGACGGTATTCTCATTCTTTCCGCTTGGGAAAGCCATATCGAGATCGCTTGCGCCGCAATGGAGGCGGGCATCCAGGTAGGTATGGAGGTTGGCGGTGTCTATTCCATTGAGGACTGCTACCGTTTGGTACGCACCCATGAGAAGACCGGCAAGCACTGTATGCTTTTGGAGAACTGCTGCTACGGCAGATGGGAGCTCATGGTTCTGAACATGGTCCGCAAGGGCGCATTGGGCAGAATTTCTCATTGCTCCGGCGGCTACAATCACGACCTCCGCGAGGAGATCGCGTTCGGTGATGTAAACCGCCACTACCGTCAGCGCAATTATTTGTCCCGTAACTGCGATAACTATCCTACGCACGAGCTTGGCCCCATTATGGCTGTTCTGGATATTAACCACGGCAACCGTATGCTTACCCTGAACTCCATTGCATCCTGCGCACAGGGCATGGAGGATTATATTAAGGAAAATCGTCCCGACAGCCCCCTGGCAGGGAAGCGGTTCAACCAGGGTGACATCGTTACCACTGTTATTAAGTGCGCCAACGGCGAGACCATCACCCTGACCCTTGATACCACTTTGCCCCGTATGTATTCCCGCGGCTTCACCGTAAGAGGCACCAAGGGTATGTACTGCGAGGACGGCAACTACGTGCATATGGACGGTGACTCCGAGTTTAACACCGTTGCCAACGTAGCAGGCAATGCAGAGAAGTATGCCGAGGAGTTCGAGCATCCCATTTGGGCAGAGTATAAGAAGAATCCCACCGGCGGCCATGACGGCATTGACTGGTTGGTTTACAACGCATTCGTTGACAGCGTAAGAGACGGCACCGTTCCTCCCATTGATACTTACGATACCGCAACGTTGATCTCGATCTCTCCCTTGTCCGCAGACTCTGTGGCAATGGGCGGCGCTCCCGTGGCGATCCCCGACTTCACCTCCGGCAGATGGGCACTCCGTACCGAGTTCCCCGAGAAGCAGGACGGCTATTACAGCCTGTTCAAGTGCTGATTTTGTTCAAATTTCAGTTACCTCCCGTTTTTGGGAGGTAACTTTTTGTTTATTTGTGAAAAAGCGGAAAAAATCGCGAAAAACCCTTGACAAACAAAGAAAAAGATGGTAAGATATGCAAGCCTTGAGGGAAGCCGATGGGCGAGCGAGCATACCGCAAAAAAACTTGAAAAAAGTTTAAAAAACCTATTGACAAATGGAAAAACTTGTGGTATGATAGCAAAGCTGTCCCCGCTGAGGGGTATAGCGAGACGGACATTGAAAACTGAACAACAAAGAGT
>JAFYNA010000066.1 GCA_017549925.1 Clostridia bacterium
CCGTAGAAGGCACCAGAATGGTAGCGCCGCCAAAGACGGAGGTCACCTTCAAAACGCAGTTCTTCTCAATGATGGCGTTTCGCAGGTCGCATTTTACTCCACCGAACACCGAGGAGAGTGACGCTCCCTCAAACACCTTGCCGCTGTAATCTGCCCAAGTCGAGGAGAACGCGGCGCGGATCTCTTCGAAATCTTCCTCATCGTCGTCATCTTCCTCATCGTCGTCATCCCGCTTGATCACGATAACGCTCTTTTTCTTGCCGGAGATCCCGCCCCACAACAGCTTGATACCAAAGAAAACGATCAACGCGGGCCATACCAGCTTCCGCGCAATGGAGCCGTCCAAAACGTCCTGAGCGGAAAGCAACAGGTAAACGCCCAGCAGGAAGCCGAACAAATTCCCCCACTTATCCCGTCCGGTGAAAATTCCGATGCCGCAGGGGATAATAAGGAACAACGTCCACCAACCGTCAAACAGCACGTCCACGTCGGTAATATCCAAAGCGTTCAATCCGCACAGAACTCCCGCCGCTACCAGCAGAAGCCCCCAAATAATTCTGTTCGGTCTTGCCATAAAGCACCTCCAAAAAAGCAAAGAGTGCCTACGAAACGCAGGCACTCGAATGATCAAAGTCCGATCTTACCCAGCAGAGCCTTGGAGCAATCCAGCTGGTTGGGAATGGTACCGTTCTCGTCGCGGATACGCCAGATGTCGGGAGTGATCTCGTCTGCAACGTAGATCTTGCCGTTTTCATCGTAGCCTACCTCGATCTTGAAGTCGATGAGAGTCCAGCCCAGAGAAGCCAGCTCGTTCTTCAGAACTTCGCCAACCTTCAAAACAATGGACTGTGCCTCGTCGTACTGACCTTCCTTCAGAAGACCCTTCATCAAGCAGATTCTCTCGCTGATCAGGGGGTCGCCCTGGATGTCATCCTTCAAGGTAACCTCTGCGTAGGGAGGATCAAAGGGAATGCCCTCCTCCAGAGTAAAGCGACGGCACATGCTGCCTGCGGTGAAATAGCGGAGAACGAACTCCAGCTTGGGAACGGTGAGGTTGCGAACCTTCATCAGGCCCTTCTCCACGTCAGCACCCAGGTAGTGGGTGGGGATGCCGTTCTTTTCCATCAGCTCAAAGAAATACTTGGAGATGGCAAGACCGATCTTGCCCTTTCCCTCTACACTGCCGCCAACGGTGTTGGAGCCGGGATCAAACACGCCGTTCTCGCCGGTCATGCTATCCTTAAACAGCAGGTGTACAATATTGTTCTCTTCGTCGAGAAGAACGTCCTTGGTTTTGCCGGTGTACAAAGTCTTCATAATCATACTCTCCTTGTGCTCGTTGAGCAAATGGCAATTTTTGATGATTTATGATACCACATTTTTCGATAGATTTCAAGAGGATACCACGAAAAAACGCATCCACGCCCACAAAAAATTCCGGCAGGATGCGTTTTTGTTTTTGTGCAATTTGCAGGATTTCAGCCCATGCGATCCAAGCAGTCCCGCTCCAGGGCGTTCAGGAACGCCCCTGCGGTAAACACGCGGTAATCCCCTACCACATCCCCGTTGTCCAACGGCCAGATTTTATCCAATCGCACCCCAAATACCTTGCGAGGCACGGGATTGATGATCAGCACCCGCCGGCAATCCGCCTCAAAGGCAAAATTACGCTCCGACTCGTAGCGGAAGATCTCAAAATTCCGAAGCCGTATCTGATGTAAGATGCGGAAGATCCCGTCGGCGCCTACGTACACAGGCGCCATGGGGTTGGGCGCGGCAACCAATTTGCAGGCGTACCGCTTCCCTTTGCTCTCCACGGTGAAGTCTTCCGTTCCTTCCTTTAACATCACCACCGAGCGGTAGGGATGCACGAGCTTCACGCCATCTCGGGTCAGAGCGGCAAGCCGTTTCACAAATTTACGGCGGGAAAGGAACGCACGACCCCAGCGGAAGGAGTAGAAGCCCACGATGAGGATCGCCACCCAAGTGATGGCATAGGAGGACAAAATGGAAAGGAACCCCAAAATATAGGAGGCTAAGAAAGGAATCAGGAAGTTCAGCAAGACCATCCCGCCAAGCAAATACGCCCCCATCCAACGGGCGATGGCTCTGTTTCGCACCTTTTCCCGAAATTCAATGGGAGTAAACTTCAAGCGGTGCCATTGCTTCACCCCTGCAAGTCTGCCAAAGAAGGAAACCGCCGCCACCAAGGGCAGCAAGAGCAAGAGGACTTGCCATTTGCTTGCCAAGGTCTCCTCCGTGCCCATCAGCCAGGCATGAAAAGCGGCGAAGGTCCATTTCATGGGCAGTACGGCGTGGAGCAGAGCAATCAGCCCCAAGGGGATCCAAAAATCCTTCTCCTTCACCAAAAACGCAAGTCTCCCCGGAGCGTTGCCTGAGGGCGTCTCGGCATACCGCAGCATGGCCTCCTCGTGGTAGATGGTCTCCAAACGGCAAAGGCTGTAAAAAGCCCACAACGCCACTACTACGGTGAAGAAAAAGCAGATCTTCGGGATCACGATAGGCTCGTTCCCCTCCACCGTGCCCATAAAGATCCCCCACGCACGGTAGGAAAGGCAGAGAAACTGGGACATCAGGATGTAAAATAACGGCGCTGTTACCCAGCAGTCAATGGTTTTGAGGGTTTTCATAAAACTTCCTTATTCTTCAAGCTCTGCAATAAAGGCGTCTACGTAATAGCTTGTTCCCGCGATGAAGGTGTCCTCGGAGAGCATCACGTATTTCATGGATTCATGCCCCTGGTCGTCGTGAACGATGCGGAATAGCTTCGGCAAGTATCTGGGATTCAGACAATCCAGCTTCCCGATGAGAAGATATCCCCTGCGATCCTCCGACACCAAGCAATAGCAGGTATCCAAAGCTTTTTTATAAGAGTAATTATGCCGCGATTCATCGTAGTCGTAGATAATATATCCTGCTTTTTCCGCCGCCATAGTCACCTGTTCAAAGGTGAAATCCCCCTCATGCTGATATGCACCGCCTTTATACAGCGGAGAAGCCTGGGGAAGGGGGAGATCGTATATACGCAACAGATCCGGAAGCGCAAGATCGCTATCCATCGTTCCGTACAGCATTCTTCCCATTCGCACCAAGCCGAAGTCGTTCCAAGGCATTCCCGCAAATTCGCTGGAGTAATCCAGTGCTATCGAGAGGTTATAAACCTGTTTTGCCCGTTCCTCCGTCACGCATTCCATAACGAAAATGGCCGCTCTCTCCGTTTCCTCTCCCACGACGACGTTTCTTTTTGCTACGTAATAAAGCGTACCCTCGGGCGCCTCCAAATACCGGGAATTATCGTGAAAAGAGTACCCAAGTTCCTCTAATTTCGGACGAATATCTTCAAAAAGAAGCTCGCTTTCATATTCTCCGTAGAGATAATGGCGTTCTCCCAGTTTCTCCGCAGAGGGTGCGTAAGCTTCGAAAACGGTGGAGGTCTCCAGAGCCGCAATATAATCGTCTACGTAATAGCTGGTTCCCGCGATGAAGGTGTCCTCGGAGAGCATCACGTATTTTGCGGACTCTGACTCGGGGCTA
>JAFYNA010000067.1 GCA_017549925.1 Clostridia bacterium
ATAAAGCTGTGCATAAATGAAAGCTTTGCGCCGACTTGGTCTTGACAAACAGAACAGGCTTTGATACAATAAGGAACGAAGATGATTAATTTGGGGGAAACTGCCTTGAAGATACCTTTTTTGGAGCCGAAAAGCTGTCGCACGCCGGAAGAGAATAAAAAAAGCCTGCTGGAATGCGGCACCTTCTGCATTCTGCTGTTGCTCGCCGCCTGCTTTACCTTAGGGCTTTGGGGGGCAAACGTCCTGGAGGAAAACGCCGCGCTGAAGGAAGCGGGCGAGGAGATCTGGGACAGTATGTTCAAGTATATGGTGCTTTTCTGCGCCTTTGTTTGCTGCTGCCTGGTGATGTATTTCCGTCAGACGGGTACCCTCTCCGAGGGGAAGCTGATGGCCATTCTCTTCGTTATGGCCTTGGTGGCCCGCTTGGTCTATACCTTAGAGATCGGGATCACCACCAACCAGCACGACGTTTCCAACTTCAATAAAGTCGGCAATTACGGACACACCGGCTACATTTCGTATATCATGGAAGAGGGGATCCCCAATTTTGACGTGATCGGCAAGAGCCAGTTCTACCATCCCCCCCTCCACCACATCATTTGCGCCAACTTCATCACCTTCCAGCAGGACGTGGGCATCTCCTTTGAGGTAGCCATCGAGAACCTGCAGATCCTCACCCTGTTCTATTCCATGGTGACGCTATACGCCGCTTACCGCATTATGAAGCTGTTTGGCTTCACCGGCACGGCGCTGTTCCTTCCCATGACGGTTTTGGCCTTCCACCCCACCTTCTATCTGTTCTCGGGAAGCATCAACAACGACTGTCTCAGCGTGATGTTTGTGTTCCTTGCGGTTTGGGCGGCCTTGGAATGGCACAAAAAGCCCACCTTCTTCGGCATCGCCATGCTGGGATTGTGCATCGGATGCGCCATGTTCGCCAAGCTTGCCACCGGTGTGGTGGCTCCCGCCGTGGCATTGCTGTTCCTGCACAAGCTGGTCACCGAGAAGGACTGGAAGGGCAGAGGAACTCTCATCGCCCAGTTTGCCCTCTTCGGCGTGATCTGTATCCCCTTGGGCATCGGCTGGCAGGTGCGGAACTATCTCCTCTACGACGTACCTCTGACCTACGTTCCCAAGCTTTCCGTCAATGCGGATCAGTATTTGGGAGACTATTCCCTCTCCGAGCGGTTCTTCGACTGGGATTCCTTAAAGGATTTCGGCGTTTACCCCATGCGGGGCGGCACCCAGGGCGCGGAATATTTTGAGCATTGCATCCCCTTGGCCATTCTGAAAATGTCCCTGTTCGGGGAATATTCCCGCTGGAAGGACTACCACATTTACGACGCCTCCTCCAATTTGCTGTTCTGGATGAACGTGATCATCGTCATCGCCACTTTGGTGGGCGCGGCCTATTGCATTTGGCAGGTGTTCCGCCGTCAAACGGAGGAGCAGTTCACCGAGAGCATGGGCTTTGGCAGACTTCCCTGCCTGTTCATTCTGTTCTATTGGGTCACCATGCTGATGACCTATATCCCCTTCTGCTTCTCCTACCCCCATTTCTGCTCTATGGACTACCGCTATCTGGTGCCCACGCTGCTGACGGGAGCCATCTTCTTGGGCGTTCTGCTGAAGAAAATGGAGCAAGCAGACCCTGCCACCACCCGTGGCAAGCTGTTGATAGGCGGAAAATCCCTGCTTATCGCCGCAACGGCGCTGTTCGTCGTCTGTGCCACCATGATCTACCCCATGTACTATTAAACCTATGAACGTTCTCGATACCGCGATCCGCGTGCTTTCCATGATGGCCTACGCCATCCCGGGCTTTCTGTTTGTAAAAACAAAAACCCTCTCCCCCGCTCAGATCGCCCCCTTTTCCAAGGTGCTGGTGTATCTCTGCCAGCCCTGCTTGGAGGTCTACGCCTTTTTGTCCACCGATTGCACTCCCGCCCTGCTGACCCAAATGGGCTGGTTCTTCCTGCTTTGCACAGGTGTCCAGCTGGTGGTGCTGGGTGTGGCCTGCCTGCTTCCCGGAGACCGCAGGGAGACCTGCCGACGGGTTTCCGGCGCCGCAATGGTGTTCGGCAACGTGGGCTTTATCGGCATCCCCTTGCTGGAGGCCCTGCTTCCCCCGGAGGTCGCCCCGGATGCGGTGGCGCTGTCTGCGGTGTTTGCCCTCTCCATGAACCTTTTGGCGTGGACGGCGGGTCTGTTCTTAATGACCGGGGAAAAGAAGCATATCCGCATGAAGGGTCTGCTGTTGAACCCCGCCATGCTGGCCTTTTACCTGGCGTTCCCTCTGTTCCTCATGGGGGTAAAGCTCCCGGAGGCTCTGGATACCACCGTCTCTCTGGCGGGAAAAATGTCCACCCCCCTTTGTATGATCGCCTTGGGAATGCGGCTGGCGGCGACCCCCTTCCGCAGGATCGTCACAGACAAATTCGCTTGGCTCTCCTGCTTGGGCAAGCTGGTGTTCATGCCCCTGCTGGCATTGGTCTGCCTGAAGCTGTTGCCCTTTGAGCCCTATTTCAACGCCACGCTGTTCTTGCTTTGCTGCTGTCCCACCGCGGCAGTGGTGCAGAACTTCTCGGAGATCTACCTCCCCGAGAGCCAAACGGCAGGCAAGCATACCGCCGCGGACGCTATCTTGCTGTCCAATCTGCTTTGTATGCTGAGCATTCCGTTGCTTGCCGCGCTCCTGTAAACCCATCGCCACCCAGTGGCGCATCTCGTCAACGCAACGCGTTGCATCCATCCCCCTGGAGGTCTTTATGCGTATCGGTATTTTCGACTCCGGTCTGGGAGGGCTCACCGGCTACCGCGCCCTGCGGGAGCTGCTGCCCACCCACGATCTGGTTTATTTCGGTGACAACGCCCGCGTGCCCTACGGCACCAAATCCGGGGAGGTCATCTGCCGTTTTGCCCTGCAGGACGTGCGGTTTTTGCTCTCCCAGCAGGTAGACGCAGTGCTGGTCGCCTGCGGTACGGTGTCCTCCAACGCGCTGACCCTGCTGGAGCGTACCTTCCCCCTGCCCTTCGTGGGAGTGGTGGAGCCCGCCGCCCGCCGCGCCGCTGAGATCGCTTCCCAAAAAAGCGGGAAGATCCTTGTGCTGGGTACTGCCGCCACGGTAGGCTCCGGCGCATACGAAAAAGCCATCCACGCCGTGGATCCCGCCCTGGAGGTGCGCTCCGTGGCCTGCCCCATGTTCGTGCCCTTGGCGGAGAACGGCTTTACCTCCCCCGATGACATCGCCGCGGTGGAGATCGCAAAACGGTATTTACAGCCCTACGAGGAATTTGCCCCCGACGCCATGATCTTGGGCTGTACCCACTTTCCCCTGCTGTCAGAGGTGATCGCCAAGGTGCTTCCCACCCCCGTGCAGGTCTCTGCCGGTGAGGAAGCGGCAAAAACCATGGCGGAAAAGATTCGTTCCCTTTCCAAGGAAGGGGGAACGGGAAAAGACCTCTTCTTTACCTCCGACGACCCCGCAGCCTTCCGTCTCAACGCCGCCACCTTCCTGGGGCGCCCCCTGGACGGAGAGGTTTTGCGTACCGATATCGAAACTTATTAAAGGAACCTATCTATGAACGTTTCCGTTGAAATCACCAACTACCGCTACGATACCGCCGAGGGCGAACCCGAGACCATCCGCTACAAGGTAAACGGCACCTGCCGCAACTCCCGCGACGGCATCAAAATAGAATATACAGAGCCGGAGCTGACGGGGATGGATCAAACCGTCACCACCCTCACCGCCATGAAGGACGGCGTGGTCTCCGTCAACCGTGTGGGGCAGATCAACACCCACATGATCTTTGAGGAGGGCAAGATGCACGCCTGCATCTACAACACGGGATATTTCCCCATGCAGATCACCATCCTCACCACCCGTTTGGAAAACGGCCTTACCCCCAAGGGCGGCTGTCTGGACGTGGAGTACAGCATGGAGATCGGCGGTCAGCATTCCGCCAAAAACCGTATGAAGCTGACGGTGACCCCTCTGGGCATCACCTCATAAAGGATAGTACAACATGAAGATCAAAACACCTGTTGACAATCTGATCCTCCTGCCCATGGAGGTTCTCCCCAGAATCAAAAACGCCTCCGCCACCGAGCTGAAGGTGCTTCTCTACCTGTATGCAAAAAAAGAATGCTCCTCTCCCGAGCTGGCACAGCAGTTGGGCATCACCCCCGCAGACGCGGATGCCGCCATCGCCTTCTGGCGGGGCGCGGGGATCATTGAGGAGGATACCTCCGCTCCTCAAAAAGCGGTTCCTCCCTCCACCTCGCTGTTCAAATCCTACGACAGCCAGACCATCGCCTCCTACATGGAGGAGGATACTGCCTTCCGCTCCTGCACCACGCTGGTGGCAGAGACCTTTGGCGCGGGGATCTTGAACAAGAACGAGCTTTCCTCTCTGCTGTATCTCTACAACTACGTGGGTCTGCCCGCCGAGGTCATCGGCGGCATTGCGGAATACTGCAAGTCCAAGGGCAAGACCTCCATGCAGTACTTAATGAAAACCGCCCTCTCTATGTACGAGAAGGAGGGCATCGATACCTACGAGAAGTTTGAGCAATACATGATCGTCATGGAAAAGCGGAACGCGGATTCCACCCGTTTGCGCACCATGCTGGGCTTCGGAGAGCGTGCCCTTTCCGCCAAGGAGAAGGAATTCTTTGCCCATTGGCTGGAGGAGTGGTGCCTGCCCTTCGAGCTGATCTCCCTTGCCTACGAGAAAACGGTGGACAACCTCCACAAGGTGAACCTGGCCTACATGAACGCCATGCTGAAGCGTTGGTACGAGTGCGGCTTCACCACCCCGGAGGACGTGGAGATCGGAGACGCCAAGGCCAAGGCGGAGAAATCCACCGATGCCTCCTACGGAGACAGCGACGCCTTCTTCGATGCCGCCCTCAAGGCCGGCTTTGAAGGCTAAAGCCCGATTGAAAAACTTTGTTTTCAATCGTTTCCCGCGCGGCGGGGATACGCGCGCTTATCGCCGCCTGCCAAAATCTTTGATTTCGACAGGCTCCCCTCGGCGCGCGGACTCGCTTTGCTCGTCTCAGCGGTGTTTTTTCGACGGCAAAGCCGCCAAAAAAACGAAAATTATCATAGTTTACAATCGGTTTTGAAGGCTAAATCAAACTGAAGGAGTTTGTTATGACCGTCACACAAGCGTTACATATCAAGGATAAACAGCGCGCCGAGGCAGAAGCAAAGGCCGAGGCACGCACCATAGCACTTTGTAAGGAGATCCCCGCCCTTTCGGAGATCGACCGCAAGCTGGCCGCCTTCGGGCCTGCCTTGGTGGGCTTTGCCATCGCAGGGGACAAGGAAGGGCTTGCCCGTTTGGAGCAGGAAAATCTGGAGCTGCAGGAGCGGCGCAAGCAGGTGCTTGTTGCCCACGGCTACCGCGAAAACGAGGATGCCCCCGTTTATCAGTGCAGTCTCTGCTCCGACAGCGGCTACACCAAGGGCTCTCTCTGTCTGTGCGTGAAGAAGCAGCTCACCCTTTCCGCCTACGCCTCCGCAGGCTTGGGCAAGGGGCTCATCGACAAGCGGTTTGACAACTTCTCCTTGAAGTATTACACCGGGGAGGATCTCACCCGCATGGAGAAGGTGCTTTCCATCTGCAAGGAATACGTGCAGACCTTTACCCCCACCGCTCAGCCCCTTTTGTTCTTGGGCAAGACGGGCTTGGGGAAGACCCACCTTTCCGCCGCCATTGCAGGCGGTGTGGCCGCCAAGGGCTACAAGGTGATCTACGAGACCTCCCAGAAGTTGTTCGACACCTACGAATCCGCCCGCTTCGCCAGAGAAAACGCACCCGATACGGCAAAATACGAGGAGTGCGACCTGCTTCTCATCGACGATCTGGGGGCGGAATGCGGCTCTCAGTACACCGCGGCAACCTTCTTTAACCTGCTGAATACCCGCCTCATGGAGGGCAAGCCCACGGTGATCAATACCAACTTGGGTCGTCCCCAGCTGGAAAAGACCTACGGAGAACGTGTCCTCTCCCGTCTCTTGGGCGAGTTCCGCGTGCTGCTCTTCTCCGGCAGTGACGTGCGGATGCAGAAGCTGGGCGAGAAGTAAGGAACGTTAAGGGGCGCCGCCCCTTTGCCGTCGAAGATGGCTGAGCTTAAGGGAGCCCGCTCCCTAAGAACCCGGTATTGTAAAGAAAAACATGAAAAACTCCCGAAAACGACAGTTTTCGGCAATAAAAGCTTTTTGGAGATTCTTAAGAACCTTTTTCACGAAAAAGGTTCTTAAGTCAATACACGTACCTATGAAACAAATCGAACTTTACACAGACGGTGCCTGCAGCGGCAACCCGGGTCCGGGCGGCTACGGTGCGGTGCTGAAATACGGCGACAAGGAAAAAGAGCTTTCCGGCGGCGACAGGGAAACCACCAACAACCGCATGGAGCTGATGGCGGCCATCGTAGGGCTGGAGGCCTTGAAGGAGCCTTGCGCCGTGACCTTGACCAGCGATTCCAAGTACCTTGTGGACGCCATCCAGAAGAAATGGCTGGAAAATTGGCAAAAGCGAAACTGGCGCAAGGCAGACGGCTCCCCCGCCTTAAACCGCGACCTTTGGGAACGGCTGCAAGCCCAGCTTGACCGACACACCGTGACCTTCCGTTGGATCAAGGGGCACGCAGGCCACCCTTACAACGAGCGATGCGACCGCTTGGCGGTGGAAGCCATCGAGAAATTCCGTTAACGGAGACGTATTTTATGAAAACCGTACTCATCACAGGTGCCTCCGGCGGCATCGGCAAGGCGGCGGCAGAGGCCTTCCACAGAGAGGGCTACCGCGTGATCCTGCATTACAACAAAAACGAGGAAGCGG
>JAFYNA010000068.1 GCA_017549925.1 Clostridia bacterium
ACGTCGGGCAGGTTGGAGAAGAGAACGAATTCCTCTTCTTGCGAGGTCTCCTGAGAAGCATCGCTTCCGCCGGAGGAGGGAGTGGAAGTAGTGGTTGCGGGACTCTTGCTGCAAGCGGTAATCAGCAGAGAAAGCATGAGAACCAAAAGCAAGCAAAGTGTGAGGGAACGCTTGGTCTTCTTCATAAACTGAAGCCTCCGAATGTGTATTTTTGCAGTCATACTGCACTAGTCGCTGTTAGGATACCACATTTTTTTCATTTCGTCAAGAAAAATTCTTGTTTTCTTTGACAAATGCAAAAAAATATGTTATACTCCATCCGAGAGAGTATAACTATCTATTTTTTGAAAGGTTTTTATGTACGAAAAGATCATTGAAGAACTTTCCATCGATTTTCTTTCCCGCCTTTACGGCACCTTGGATTCCAACCTTGCCGTGATCGAGGACGCCTTTTCCGTTACCGTCCATTGCAGAGACGGCGGGGTAAAGGTGCAGGGAAGCTCCCGTGCAGAGGTGGAGCAGGCCGCAGCTTGTATCTCCCAGCTGTACCGTATGTTTTCCATCTCCGGCACTCTGGACGATAACTCCGTCCACTACGTGATCTCCATGATCCGTGAGAACCGTGCCGACGAGCTTCACGAGCTGTACAGCGATTGCATCTGTCTCACCAATAAGGGCAAGCCTGTCAAGGCGCGTACCGTGGGGCAGAAAAAATACGTGGAGGCCATCGGGAAGAATACCTTGGTCTTCGGCATCGGGCCTGCGGGCACCGGCAAGACCTTCCTTGCGGTGGCGATGGCGGTTACCGCCTTAAAGCAAAAGCAGGTCTCCCGCATCATCCTCACCCGTCCCGCGGTGGAAGCGGGGGAGAAGCTGGGCTTCCTGCCCGGCGACCTGCAAAGTAAGATCGATCCCTACCTCCGTCCTTTATACGATGCTTTGGGTGAGCTTCTCGGTGGAGAGGGCGCCGCCCGCAACGCGGAAAAGGGCGTGATCGAGGTCTGCCCCTTGGCGTATATGCGCGGCAGAACCTTGGACGATGCCTTTATCATTCTGGACGAGGCGCAGAATACTACCCCCGAGCAGATGAAGATGTTCTTGACCCGCTTGGGCAACAACAGCAAGGCCGTGGTCACCGGCGACGTGACCCAGATCGACCTGCCCCGCAACTGCAAGAGCGGCTTGGTGGAGGCCATCCAGATTTTACAGAATATCAAGGATATCGAGATCTTCCGCTTCTCCCGCAAGGACGTGGTGCGTCATCCGCTGGTACAGAAGATCATCGAGGCATACGAATCCCGTACCCGGGACGACAGAGAATAACGGAGTGTAGCTATGATCCGCTTTTACGTTGAACAAGACCCGTCCTACCCCATCCCCGTCACCTACCTTCCCTTGATGAAGCGGGTGATCCGTGCCTGCGTGGACGAGGCATACCCCTCCCACCGCTTTGAGGTGGAGCTGACCCTTTGCGGCGACGAAGAGATCCACGGCGTAAACAAGGAATTCCGTGGCATCGACCGCCCCACCGACGTGCTTTCCTTCCCCATGATGGAGTTTTCCATGCCGGAGGTGTACGTTTCCCTGGGGAACATCATCCTGTCCGTAGAGACCGCTCGCCGTCAGGCGGAGGAATACGGCCATTCCTTAAAGAGAGAGCTCTGCTTCCTGTGTGCCCATTCCGCCTTGCATCTTTTGGGCTACGACCACGAGACGGAGGACGAGCGGGAAGAGATGGAAGCCAAGCAAAAAGAGATTTTGGATGCCCTTGGCATCAAACGATAATGCAGTGAGGAAGACAAGAAAATGACAAGAACAGCATTTATTACCATTACCGGCAAGCCCAACGTAGGCAAGTCCACGTTGTTGAACGCCCTTTTGGGAGAGAAGGTTGCCATCGTCTCCCGCAAGCCCCAGACCACCCGTAACCGTATCACGGGCATCCTTACCAAGGGTGAGGATCAGTACGTGTTCATTGATACTCCCGGTCTCCATAAGCCCAAGACTCTTTTGGGCGAATACATGATGAAGCAGGCAGGCAACGCCGCATCGGATTCCGACGTGATCCTGTTCATGGTGGAGGCCTGCACCCCCCTCAACGCCACCGAGGAGGCGACTCTGGAGAAGTATTCCAACTCCCGCGCCCCCTTGCTTTTGGTCATCAACAAGGTGGACAAGGCCAACAAGGCCAAGCTTGCTGCCCAGATCATGGAGCTTTCCACCAAGTATCAGTTCGACGCCGTGATTCCCGTTTCCGCCGCCAATAAGGATGGGCTGGAGGGCATCTTCAAGGAGCTGGAGCCCTTCATGACCGAGAGCGTGCATTTCTTCCCCGACGACGAGATCACCGATCAGCCCGAGCGTCAGATCTTTGCGGAGATCGTACGCGAGAAGGCTCTCCGCCTGCTCAGCGAGGAGGTACCCCACGGTATCGCCGTAGCCATCGAGGAATTCACCGAGAAGAAGGACGTTTTGGTGGTTCGTGCAGAGATCTTCTGTGAGCGTGCCTCCCATAAGCGTATCATCATCGGCAAGGACGGCGAGATGCTCAAGAAGATCGGTACCTATGCTCGCGAGGAAGCCCAGGAGATCTTCGGTGCCAGAGTGTATCTGGATCTTTGGGTCAAGGTGAAGGAGAATTGGCGAGATAAGCCCGTTCTGCTGAACAACTTCGGCTATAACGGCGAGGATTATTGATGCAACACAAAGTCAAGGGCATCGTTGTCCGCGAGGCCGCCAAAGGAGAAAATGATAAGCTGCTCACCGTGCTGACGGGGGAAGAGGGTGTGATCACCGTCCGTGCCCCGGGGGTAAGAAAGCTTTCCGCCTCCAACCTGCGCTCCGCCCAACTGTTTGCCTACTCCGACCTTTTGCTGTATGCCAAAAACGGCTTTTATACCCTGCAGGAATCCATCCTGCGGGAGGATTTCTACGCCCTTCGTGAGGACGTGACGGATTTCGCCTTGGGGTGTTATCTCTGTGAGCTTGCCTCCGCCGTCTCCGTGGGCGGGGAAGAGGGGAACGAGATCTTGCGCCTTCTGCTGAACGCTTTGTACGCCGCAGAGAAGAAGATCGCTTCCCCCAAGGTGATCAAGACCGCCTTTGAATTCCGTCTTGCCGCCTTGATCGGCTACGAGCCGGAGCTTTCGGAATGCCCCCTCTGCGGCAAGCCCGCGGAGCAGATGCAAAACCGTATGTTCGAGCTTGCCGACGGCTATTTGTTCTGCGCCTCCTGCGATTCTTTCGAGGAGGACGGCTTCTCCCGCAAGGTGCCCGTGTCCCCGGCCTGCTACGCCGCCATGAAGCACCTGCTGGTCTCCCCGGTGAACAAGATCTTTTTGTTCCGCTTGGAGGAGAACGCCCTGGCAGAGCTTTCCGCTCTCACCGAGGAATACCTTCTCCTGCGTGTGGAGCGTAAGCTGAAAACGCTGGATTTTCTTAAGAAAAACTTATAATCCCTTCCGAAAACGATAGTTTTCGGCATTCAAGTTTCTTTGGAGATTCATAAGAACCTTTCTTTCCAAAGAAAGGTTCTTAAGCCCCGTCTCCCACCCATCATCAAAAAGGATCAAACCATGAAAGGCTTTAACAAAGGAAAAAGCGTATTAGAATTTGATAAGATCATGTCCATCGCCTCCGGCTTTGCGTATACCGACAGCGGCAAGCAGGCGATTTTGGACAGTGTCCCCTCCCCGGATCCCGTGGTGGTCAACCGCCTGCTGGACGAGACGGAGGAGGCTCTTCATCTGCTGACGTATAAGGGCGCGCCCCCTCTTTCCTGCGCAAGCGGCATCGTACACGCCGTGGAGCGCAGCTACAAGGGCGCAGTGCTTACCTCCAAGGAGCTGCTTTCCATCGCATCTCTGCTTCGTACCGCTATCGCGGTGAAGCAGTACGGAGCAGGGAAGGAGCTGAAGGCTCTGGAGGTATACTTCGGCGAGCTGGTGGAGCAACGCCCCCTTGCCGATGAGATCGAGCGGATCATCATTGCCGAGGATATGGTGGCGGACGACGCCTCCGACGATCTGTACCGCATCCGCCGTGCCATCCGCCGTGCGGAAAACGAGGTGCGTGAGGTGCTGAACCGCATCATCACAGGCCCCGCCCAAAAGCATTTGCAGGAGGCCATCGTCACCCAACGCTCCGGCAGATTCGTGGTTCCCGTCAAGGCCTCCGAGAAGAGTGCCATCAAGGGCATCGTCCACGATTCCTCCGCCTCCGGCGCAACTCTGTTCATCGAGCCCGCAGGGGTGGTGGAGGCCAACAATAAGCTCCGTGACCTCATGGGGCAGGAAAAGGAAGAGATCGAGAAGATCATGCGGGAGCTTTCCGCTTCCGTAGCCTCCCACGGCAACACCGTGTTGGTAAACTGCAAGACCGTTACCGCCTTGGACGTGATCTTTGCCCGCGCCTCTTATTCCTCCCATATGCGTTCCTCCCGTCCCAAAATGGGGGGGAAGGAGATTTGCATCGTGCGGGGCAGACACCCCCTCTTGGATCCCGCCAAGGTGGTTCCCTCCTCCCTGTGCTTCGGCGACGGGGAAAAGACCTTGATCGTAACGGGCCCCAACACCGGCGGTAAGACCGTAACACTTAAAACCGTGGGCTTGTTCGCCTACCTCGCTCAGGCGGGCTTTTTGCTCCCCTGCGACGACGGTACGTCCCTGCCCGTGTTCACCGGCGTGCTGGCGGACATCGGCGACGAGCAAAGTATTGAGCAATCCCTTTCCACCTTCTCCTCTCACATGGTGAACATCGTCTCCATTTTGAAGGAGTGCGACAGCGGATGCCTGGTGCTGTTCGATGAGCTTGGCGCGGGTACAGACCCCACCGAGGGTGCAGCCCTTGCCATCTCGATTTTGGAGCGTGTCCGCGCCCTGGGCGCACTGACCGCCGCCACCACCCATTATTCCGAGCTGAAGCTTTACGCCTTGGATACCCCCGGGGTTCTCAACGCCTCTTGCGAGTTTGACGTAGATACCCTGCGCCCCACCTACCGTCTCATCATCGGTCTGCCGGGCAGATCCAACGCCTTCGCCATCTCCTCCCGCCTTGGCTTGGAGGAAAGCATCATCAACGCCGCGCGAGACCTGCTGGCAGAGGATAACATCCGCTTCGAGGACGTGATCTCCCGTTTGGAGGAGAGCGAGCAGACCTTGGAGAAGGAAAAGACCGCCGCCGCAGAAGCCAAGCGGAAGGCGCAGAACACTGCCGAAGAGACCGAGCGGAAGAGCCGCGAGATCTTGGATCGCGCCGATGCGGAATTGGATCGCGCCCGTCAGCAGGCAA
>JAFYNA010000069.1 GCA_017549925.1 Clostridia bacterium
CCGCGCAAAGAACCTCACGGACGGCACCCCCGTATTCCCCCCCGGTCTGCACCTCTACCCCGGTGTTGACTATTCTGCAGACAAGGCAACCACCGCTCCCACCATCGACGGCGTTGTTGCTGACGGCGAGTGGGATGCTTATCTGATCGACAGCATCGACGCAGACAACGAGTCCTGGTCCTACGCACAGTTCGAGAAGGACAACTACTATGCTACCGCAGATTACTACGTAACCTACGACGATACCTATCTGTACCTCTGCGTAGTGGTTCAGTCTCCCTATCACTATTGCCCCATCGACCAGAGCAGCGCAAGCAGCATGTGGCAGTACGAGTGCATTCAGGTGAAGTACTGCACCGAGAGCCCCGCAGGCGAGTACATTTCCGAGAATTTTGACCACGTTATCAACAACAAGGCAAACACCGAGGGCGTGATCCGCTCCTGCGGCTTTGCAGTAAACGACAGCGGCGATACCTGCTTCTACGGCGTGGAGAACGCACTGGTTGCTTGCTCCCGAGATGACGGCGAGCAGATCACCGTTTACGAGGTAGCTGTTCCCTTTGCGGAGCTTGGCATCACTCCCGAGAAGGGCATGGAGATGGGTCTGACCTTCTCCATCAACTCCACCAACGAGGAAGATATTGCTAAGAAGATTTGGAAGAACATCACCTACCGTTGCGGCGGCGGTGTTATCGGCAGAAACGACTGGTCCAAGATCCCCGTTGTTACCCTGAACTAATCCAACCAAGCATAGCGGGGGACCGAGCAAAGGTCTCCCGCTTTCCGTTTTTATTACAACGATCAAAAGGAGATTTACGATGACAGCCAGAGAATTGATGGAGCAGCTTATCGGCGGAGCTACCTTGAACCGTCCCACCGTAGATACCTGCAAGCACGGCGACCCGGAAAAAGAGGTGCGCAAGGTTGCCCTTTGTATGACCGCCACCCCCGAGGTTTTGAACAAGGCCAAGGAGTGGGGGGCAGACATGGTGATCACCCACGAGCCCACCTTCCACGATCATTTTGAGAACCCCAGAGGGGATGCCGTCACCTTGAAGAAGAGAGAGTTCGTGGCAGAGCTTCCCTTCACCCTGTACCGTTTCCACGACTTTATCCATTGGGGCGTGGATTTCGACCACATCAACGAGGGCTTCCTGCGCTTGGTAGGCTGGAAGGGCACCTTCGACGGCAGATGCGGCTTCACCCTTGAGACGCCTACCACCGTTTACGAGCTGGCAAAGAGTGTCAAGGAGGTTCTGGGCATCCGCCATCCCCGCATCATCGGCAATCCCGATCTGCTTGTCACCAAGATCGATATGATGCTTGGCGCAGGGGGAAGCGGCGCGGCAGACAACTTCCTGGGGGACGATAACCAGCTGATGATTACCGGCGAGATCTGCGAGTGGCGTGACGGCGAGCCCATTCGCGATGCCTCTCAGTTCGGTATCCCCAAGGCTATGCTGGTGCTGGGACATTGCGCCTGCGAGGCTCCCGGTATGAAGGTTTACGCCGCCGACATGGCAGAAAAATATCCCGCGCTTGAGGTCATCTATATCGAAAGCGGTGAGCTGTTCTCCTATGTGGACTGACCTTCCCGCTCCGGTAACGGAGGCGTTGGAACGGCTGGAGAACGGCGGCTACCAAGGCTTTTTGGTGGGGGGCTGTGTGCGGGATCTTCTGCGGGGCGTTCCCCCCACGGATTACGACATGACCACCTCCGCCAAGCCGCGGGAGGTCATGGCATTGTTTGCCGACAAGACCGTGGTGGAAACGGGAATTAAGCACGGCACCGTGACGGTGTTCTCCCATGGGATGCCCCTGGAGATCACCACCTTCCGCACCGACGGCAGTTATTCCGACGGCAGACATCCCGACGGGGTGACCTTTGCCTCCACCATTGAAGAGGATCTTTCCCGCAGGGACTTCACGGTGAACGCCATGGCGTGGAGCCCAAAGACGGGGCTCGTGGATCCCTTTGGCGGCAGGGAAGACCTAAAAAAAGGGTTGATCCGCTGTGTGGGAGAGCCCTCCTGCCGCTTTGATGAGGATGCTTTGCGCATCCTGCGGGGAGCGCGGTTTGCCTCCGTGCTGGGCTTTGCCTTGGAGGAGAACACCCAAAGAGCCATCCATGCCCAAGCACCCTTGCTTGCCAAGGTGTCCATCGAACGGATCACCACGGAGCTTGTCAAGCTTCTCTGCGGCACAGGTGCTGTAGAGGTGCTGACCGCCTTTCGGGATCTGATCGCCTTCCTGCTGCCGGAGCTTCCCATGGAGACCTATGACACCCGTCTGCAAGCCTTGGCCTCCGTGCCCCGTAAGACCGACCTGCGGCTGGCGGTGCTTCTCTCGGATCTGCCTTCCTATGAGGCGGGAAAGCTGTTGCGCCGTCTGCGGATGGAGAACAAGCTGATCCTGCGGGTCACCGCCTTGATACGGGAGCAAAGCACTCTGCTGACCTGCACCGACACCCCCGACCTTCTGCGGTTGTTTCGCAGCTTCCCCCCGGAGCTGGCGGAGGAGCTGTTGATCCTCACCGAGGCGTTGCACGGCACTTCCATGGCGCAGATGCGTACACGGGTGGAGGGCCTGTTGGCATCCTCCCCTTGCCTTTCCGTGGCACAGCTTGCCATCGGCGGCAAGGAGCTGATGGAGCTGGGGATCCCCGCAGGAGAACAAATGGGAGAAGCGTTGCAGATGCTTTTGGAGGGTGTCACCGACGGAAAATGGGAGAATTCCCGCGAAGCCCTTCTTGCCGCCGCAAAAAGTTGGCACAGCGTGTGCTGAAAACATTGACAAATGCAGGAAACTGTGCTATACTGTACCTACACTGAAACGAATAAGGAGTTTTTCCGATGGCTGAATACGTTATTTTTGCTGATTCCTCCGTGGATCTTCCTCTTGAGGAGATCAACCGCTACGGCTTGCAGATCGTAAATCTGCATTTGTTCATTGGCGGCAATGAGGAGAATATCGATACCCTGGATAGCCACACCTTTTATGAGCGTCTCCGGGCAGGGGAGGTTGCCTCCACCTCCGCACCCTCCATCGAGGAGTATGCCGAGAAGATGCGCCCCGTGCTGGAAGCAGGGAAGGACATTCTGTACCTTGGCTTCTCCGAGGGGCTGAGCTGCTCCTACAACAACGGCAAGCTTGCCATTGAGGATCTGGCGGAGCAGTATCCCGACCGCAAGCTTTACCCCATCAGCACCAAGTGCGCTTCCACCGGCCACGGCCTTCTCGCCGTTCTTGCCGCCAGAAAACAGCAGGCAGGCGCTACCATTGAGGAAGTGCGCGATTGGGTGGTCGACACCCTGCCCCATCTGGTGCATTGGTTCACCGTTGACGATCTGATGTTCTTAAAGCGGGGCGGCAGAATCTCCGCCGTTACCGCCGTTGCAGGCACCATGCTGGGCATCAAGCCCATCCTCCACGTGGACGACGAGGGTCACCTCATCAATATGTCCAAGGTAAGAGGCAGAAAGGCATCCCTGCAGACCATGGTGGACAAGGTTCGCCAGACCTCCATCGACCCCGCAAGCCAGACCATGGCCATCTGCCACGGCGACTGCCCGGAGGATGCCCAGTGGATCGCAGAGAAGCTGAAGGCGGAGCTGAACGTTCCCGAGGTCATTATCGCTCCCACGGGCACCGTCATCGGCGCCCACTCCGGCCCCGGCACCATCGCCATGTTCTACATCGGTACGGAGAGATAACAAAAGCAAAAGGAAAAGGACGCGGAAAGGCAGGTTCTCATAAGGAAGTTAACCTGATGCACACTGTGTTCGCCCGCGGGCGTTCAAAGAACGCCCCTACGGATAACAAAAATTTAACCGCAGAAAGCAAAGAGATAACCCCGACAGATTCTCAAGGCCTGTCGGGGTTAATCATTTGAATATCATTCTTCTTTATTATCCAGATCCATATTCAATAATTGAGGTATATTCTGATAAATAATTGTGAGAGATTCCCACCAATCATGCAAACACACATTTATCAAAAAATCATTATTCTCGTAAATAAACTTGTAACCAATAAATTTATTAACTTCAAGACTTTCATTCCAGGTATGGTTCTCAACCGACTCGGTTCTGTCACTTGTAAATTTATCAACATTAATCCATGTTTCGTCCATTTGAATGGTTTCGGGATTAATGATATATTTTTCATCTACTTCTATAAGTTCTTTTTCTTGATGTCTCCAAGGAATAAAGATCAGATATAAAGGAGTATTCAATGTTTTATGTTTATAGATGGTTTTAGTTTTCCATAAAAATCTTTTATTTACAGAATATACTTCGTCGTGCGGACGTTGGTATTTCCCTAACAAAATGCCGCTGATAATTCTTTCGTTATAATGAAATTGAATTATTACCACTTGTATTTCTCCTTTCTGTTATTAAATCTTATATGTTCCAATCCTTGTTACATTTTATCGCCAGTTTCGCCTTTGTATTACAAAGGCATAGGGCTAAGCCCATACCCCTTGTAGTGCGGTGCATTGGTGCCGCCGTTGCCTAAATTGCGGCGGGAGCAAGCCCCCGCCCTACAATGTAACCCCATTATAACACAAATCGGCAGAGAAAACAAGAGTGATATTCCGACTTCGTCGGAGTGATATTATTGCTATCGCAATAGTGATATTGAAGCCTTACGGCTTCAGTGATATTTTATTCGCCAAAAACTCGCG
>JAFYNA010000070.1 GCA_017549925.1 Clostridia bacterium
CGCCACGCCGTCCTCGTCGTTGGTCTTCGTCACGGCAGGGGCTTTTTTCTTGACCGCTTCCGTGGCGTTGCCCATGGCAACCCCAAGCCCCGCGTAGGTAATCAGCTCCAAATCGTTTGCCCCGTCCCCCATGGCAATCATTTCCTCCCGCGGGATGTGCAACAGCTCCCCCAGCTTGGAAAGTGCCGCCGCCTTGGAGACCTCCCCGTGGAAGAATTCCAAGAACATGGGCTGGGAGGGGCAAAGATGGGTGTTTGCGAAGGGCTTTTGCTTCATTTCCCCCCAAAAACCGGGGATCTCCTCCTTGGTGCCGTACCAAAGCACCTTGGTGACACCCTGCCGGGCAAGCTCTTCCAAGCTTTCCACGGGCAAGGGCTCCACCCCGGAGAACCGCACGTAATCCGCCGTGCGTTCGTTCAGCGGATAGCCGTAGAGCTTCCCCTTTGACCAAATGCAAAGGGTCACGCCGTGCTTTACCCCTTCTTCCATGGCAAGGAGGGCATCGGCGGGCAACATTTCTTTGGAATACAAGATCTCTCCCGTCACCTTCGCCAGCATTCCGCCGTTGTAGACGATCAGCGGGCAGGTCAGCCCCAATTCCTTTGCGCACCACAACGCCCCCTGCAAGGAACGCCCTGTGGAAATGGTCACCTGCACCCCCGCCGCCAAGGCTTCTTTGATAGCAAGTCGGTTCCCCGGGGAAAGCTCCCCGCGGCTGTTCAAAAGAGTGCCGTCCATATCCAAAGCCAGCAGACGGTAGGCGAACCATCCCTGCTCCCGAAAATAGGGCAAGAACCGCTTGGTCTGGGCGGGAATCACCTTGGGGGTGCGCAGCAACGCCTTAAATTCCTCTTCGAGAAGCCAAGCGTATGCCTCCGTCTCCCCCTCCTGCAAGGTCACGGTGTCCTTTTTACAATCCACGGTACAAACGTAGGTGTGGTAAATGGTATGGGAGCGTTCACTCACGTCGGTGCCAAGGAAATGGAAATCGTCACAAACGATCCCGGTCTCCTCCCGCAATTCTCTTGTTACGCAGGTAAGAGCATCCTCCCCCTGCAGGGCAGAGCCCCCTGCCGTGGCCTCGTAATAGCCGCCGTAGTTGGGCTTGCTTTCCGCCCGCTTCATGCAAAGGATACTGCCGTCGGTATGCCGCACCAAAACCTCGCACACCATGTGATACAGCCCGTCGGGAATTTCTTCTCCCCGCACCAGGGTCTCCCCCGTTTTTCTTCCTTCGCGATCGTATGCGTCCCAAAGCTCCATGCCATCGCCTCACTTTCTTTCCATTGCAGTATAGCACACTTTTTCCTCTTTGTAAAGAAAAAGAGAAGGCAAAAAAACCTTCTCTTTCCGTCTTTCTCAATGCACCCATTCCCCTAAGCAGAAAATGGTCTCGGAGCGGGTCTCGATGAGCTGATACACCTCTTCCGCAGACAAAGCGTAATAATGGGTCTCCGTTTCGTCATAGTCATCGTCCACGTAGTAATACATGGTAAACAGAACCATTCCATCGTAGACCTTGATATAGCTGATCTGCATATCCCCGTCTTCTCTGGCGATGATGCGGAAATATTCGTCCGTCTCGGTGTCGTACACCCAAACGTCTCCGCCGATGGCAATGGTGCCGTGGTCAAACTGGGAGACGAAAAGGAAATACCGCCCGTCCAGCCATTTCATTTCGGTGACCAATTCATTACGGGGCAGACGGCTCATGTCAAGCTGCCGCTTTTCCCCGGTGGAAGCCTCGTAGAGATACACGTCCGAGGGTTTCTCCCAAGTGTAATTGTTCAAAATCACCCGTCTGGTGTCGGGATAAAGGTCAAAATACACGTCCATATAGCCGTCCACGAAATCTGCCTCGCGGTGGAATTCGACGTACTTGCCGTCTTCGTCGGTGATATAATATCGCACGCTGAAGTCGTTGTTTTCGTCGTAAAATTCAAGGGCGCAGACGCCGTATTTCAGGGACAGAATATTGCTGTGATCCAAATGCAGAGGATCGTTTGCGGGAAGCTCTTCCTCCGAGGAATCCTCCCCGGGCAAAGAAAGCTCTTCGCTGACAGCAGGTTCGGAAGAGACGGCAATTTCCGCAGAGCTCTCCCCGCTTTCCGCAGGTGTCTCCGAAAGGGTGGAAGGTACTTCCGCCACACACCCACACAAAACAGCGGCAAGGACAGCGATCACTACAAACAAAGCTTGTTTTTTCATACCATTCTCCTTCGGAATTTAGTATCTGTCTGTTTCTATACTATCATACCTCTTTTTTGCTGTCAATCGTTTTTAATATTTATTTTCCGACCATTCACGAAATGGATAAAAACGGCTTGGGAAAAAGAGAGGAGCTGATCATTCAGCCCCCCTTTTTACATTGCAATGCTTATTTATTGTATTCCTCAAATACGGTATAATCTTCTACCAGCTGCAGCTCGTCAAGCACAAACTTAGAGCCCTCGGAGGTGGTGGAGGAATAGTTCCAGAACATATACACGCCCGCGATCTCATTGTAGGGATACGCCTCGCCGGAGCCGCCCGTGCCGCTACCCGTGCCTGCACGGTAGGTGAAGTCCTTCACGGGGAAGGCCATCCAGCCCTTGAAGCCTGCCACAGAGGAATCCTGCTCTACGCCGAAGCAACCGTCCGAGCCATGGGTATAGGTCTGCCAGGTATCGCTTCCCTCGGGCAGATAGTAGAAGAACAGATCCGAAACGTAGTCACTCTCATCGGTGGTGTAAAGATCCCCGGAGGGAGCGATCAAGCCGAAGTTTGCCTTGCGGAAATCCACGTCGGTGAAATCCACCCAAACGCGCAGGTACGCGGTGGAGGGGAACTTATCGGTGTTGCCGTTGGCATCGGTGGCAAAGAGGTACAAGCCCTGGTTGTCGCGGCTGTTGCTCCACACGTTCAGTGCCACAGAGCCGTTGTAGCCGTTGTTGGACAGCCCGTAGCCGCTGTTGGAATCCCCTGCGGAGGAGTTCCATGCACCCACAAAGATGTCACCGTCGCCCTTGCCGCC
>JAFYNA010000071.1 GCA_017549925.1 Clostridia bacterium
TCCACGTACTCCACGGAATCGGGCAAAAGGGAAAGCAAATGGGCGAACAATCTTCGGAACAACCCGCTTCCTTGGTATGCCGGGGCAAATTGGATCTCCTCCATCATCCAGAGATCCCCGTTTACGTAGTACATAAAGAACCCCGCCAAGGTTTCTCCGTCGTAGATCACAAGAAGCTTCCGAGGGTCTTTGGAAAGGGCTTCTTCGATGCAAGCGCACCAAAGGGCTTCGTCTTCTTCGTAGCTGTTCCCCGTGGGAGCGATGGCGTTCATATTCTCATGGAGAATGGCGAACAAGCGGGGGAGGAGCTCCCGATCCTTTTCGGTATATTCTGTCCATTGAAACGTCATGATCTACCTCCCGTGTTTTCTGTGGGTATTCTATCATATTCCTTTGTTCTTTTCAAGAAAAATTTTCGTATTCTTCTTGATGACGGGGGAAAAATATGATATACTACCCTTAAAGAAAAACAAACCGGAGAAAGGAACTGTTTTTATGTCCGAAAATATCATCGATTCCAAAGCTATGTTCAAGATCGGCTACGGCCTGTACGTGCTGACCACCAGAGAGGATCTCAAGGACAATGGCTGTATCATCAACACCGCTATTCAGCTGACAAGCAACCCTCTGCGGGTGGCTGTGACGGTGAATAAACAAAACTACTCCCACTGGGTACTGATGAGAACGGGGAAGTGCAACGTGAACTGTCTCACGGAGGCCACTCCCTTCTCCGAGTTCACCCGCTTCGGCTTTGCCAGCGGCAGTGACACCAACAAATTCCCCCAGGGCGTTCCCATGCGCTCTGCCAACGGTATCGCCGTTCTGCCGCAGTACAGCAACGCCTTCTTCTCTCTGGCGGTGGAGCAGTATATTGATCTTGACTCCCACGGAATGTTCATCTGCACCGTGACGGAGGCGAAGGTGCTGTCCGGTGAAGAGACCATGACCTATTCCTACTACCACAAGAACGTGAAGCCCAAGCCCGAAAAGAAGGCAGACACCCCCAAGGGCTACGTGTGCAAGATCTGCGGCTACGTGTACGAGGGGGAGACTCTGCCCGAGGATTTCGTTTGCCCGCTGTGTAAGCACGGCGCTTCCGACTTCGAGCCTCTGAGCTGATTTCTATGGAACTGGTTTTATTAACAGCCCTTGGCGTGGGAGGAGCCACGGTGTTCGGCTCCCTTTTGGGCTTTGGATTCAAGAATCTTTCCCACAAATTTTCCGATTTCGTCATGGCCTTTGCCGCAGGGGTCATGCTTGCGGCGGCTGTGCTGGGGCTGATCGTTCCCTCCTTGGAATACGGCGGGAACTACGGCGTTCTCATCACCGTGGCGGGCATTTTTGCAGGGGCGCTGTTTTTGAACGTTATCGATAAGCTGGTACCCCACCTGCACCGTCTGGTGGGAGCAGAGGAGGGCGGCGGCGCCAATTTGAGCAAGGTGCTTCTCTTCGTCACCGCCATCGCCATCCATAACCTTCCCGAGGGCATCGCCGCAGGCGTCGGCTTCGGTGCGGGGGACAATACCCGCGCCCTCATCGTGGCAGGGGGTATTGCCTTGCAGAACATCCCCGAGGGTATGGTGATCATCGGTCCCATGCTGGCGGCGGGAGTTTCTCCCAAGCGCACCTTCCTGTGCGCCTTGATGACCGGGCTTGTGGAGGTTGCAGGGGCTTTGCTTGGCTACTTCGCCGTAAGTGTGGCGGAGCTGATCCTGCCCTTTGCCTTGGCCTTTGCGGGAGGAACCATGCTGTACGTCATCAGTGCGGACATGATCCCCGAGACCCACGCCCACGGACACCAAAAGGGCGCTACATATACCCTCCTGGCAGGCTTCTGCGTGATGCTTGCCATGGACGTTCTCTTGGGATAAAAGGAGGCTCTTTATGCCCATCTACACATCCGCCGACGCTTTGATCGGCAACACACCGCTGTTACGCTTGGAGAAGACGGAAAAACGCTTGTCCCTTTCCGCTTCCCTGTATGCAAAAATCGAATCCTTAAACCCCGCAGGCTCGGTGAAGGATCGGGTGGCCAAGGCCATGATGGATGCCGCAGAGGCAGAGGGACTGCTTACGCCCCAAACCGTGGTCATCGAGCCCACCTCCGGCAATACCGGCATCGGGCTTTGTGCCGTGGGAGCTTCCCGCGGGTATCGGGTGATCATTGTCATGCCCGACAGTATGTCCAAGGAGCGCCGTCTTTTGATGGAGGCCTTCGGTGCAGAGGTGGTGCTGACCCCCGGCGCAGAGGGAATGCAGGGAGCCATCCGCAAAGCCGAGGAGCTGGCGGCAAGCTTCCCCTCCGCGTGGATCCCCGGGCAGTTTGACAACCCTGCCAACCCTACGGTGCATTACCAAACCACCGGACCCGAGCTGTATGCCGATTTGGAGGGAACTCCCGATCTCTTTGTCTGCGGCATCGGTACGGGAGGTACCATCACCGGCGTGGGGAAGTACCTCAAGGAGCAGAACCCCCATTGCCGTATCATCGGCGTTGAGCCCGCTTCCTCCCCTTTGCTTTCAAAGGGTGTTGCAGGTTCTCACGGCCTGCAGGGCATCGGCGCAAACTTCATCCCCTCCGTGCTGGAGCGGGAGCTGATTGACGAGATCATTCCCGTCACCGAGGAGGAGGCCTACGCCGCAGGACGGCTGGTAGGCATGACCGAGGGGATTTTGGTGGGCATCTCCGCAGGAGCCGCCGCCCACGCCGCTTTTACCCTGGCTTCCCGCCCCGAGAATAAGGACAAGCGTATCGCCGTGCTGTTCCCCGACGGGGGAGACCGTTATCTTTCCACCCCCATGTATGAAAAAAAGGATTGACAAATCCCCAAAAAAGTGCTATATTTTTCTGCAAAGAACTTATTTCCCAAGGAGAAACCCCTTATGTCCCAATACCGCCGTGTTTTAACCGTGCAGGATATTTCCTGCGTGGGGCAGTGCTCCCTTACCGTTGCGTTGCCCGTGCTTTCCGCTTGCGGAGCAGAGACCTGCGTCCTGCCCTCCGCCGTGCTTTCCACCCATACCGGGGGCTTTACCGGCTTTACCTTCCGTGACCTCACGGAGGATATGCCGTCCATCCTTGCCCACTGGCAGAAGGAGGGCATCGATTTCGACGCCATTTACACCGGCTATTTGGGCAGCACCAAGCAGATCGACTACGTCAAGGCCATTATGAACGGCGTCTCCGCAGACGGCTGTGTAAAGGTTGTTGACCCCGCCATGGCAGACCACGGCAAGCTGTATTACGGCTTCGATCAGCCCTTTGTGGAGGCTATGAAGACCCTTTGCGCTCAGGCGGATTATCTTGTTCCCAACCTGACGGAGGCTTGCTTCCTCACCGATACTCCCTATACCGAGGAGTACGATCAGGCCTTTATCCTCACCCTTTTGGAAAAACTCACCGCTTTGGGTGCTAAGAACGTGATCTTCACCGGGGTATCCTATTCTCCCGAGAAGAACGGTGTAGCCGTCTATGAGAACGGTGTTTACAGCTACTATGAGCATGAGATGCTTCCCAACGGCTGTCACGGCACGGGAGACATCTACGCTTCCGCCTTCGTGGGCGCATTGATGCGTGGCAAGTCCGCCTACGATGCCGCCCGCATCGCCGCAGATTACGCCGTAGCCTGCATTAAGAACACCGCTACCCTGGAGAACCATTGGTACGGTGCCGCCTTTGAGCCTGTTTTGGGTCAGCTTATCAAGGCGCTGGAGGATTAAAAGAACGTTAAAGGGGTGTTTCCGGAAAGAAACACCCCTTTTCGCATCTTATTTCTTTACAAACAATTTCGTCGCCACGTATTCCCGGATCTTGTTATCCGTGCCGTCCATGGCTTTCTTCAGATTGCCTTTGTGCTTATACAGGATCAGCCCGCTCACCGAGGTGCATACCGCGATAACGGGGAGGCTCTTCTTTAAGA
>JAFYNA010000072.1 GCA_017549925.1 Clostridia bacterium
AGGGTGACCAAGTCGGCGTTCAGCCTTCGGTTTATGCGTAGTGTCGTTTCGCCGACGTCAAAAACGCCACCGCGAGGGTGGCGTTTTTATAACTGTATTCCCATTGCCACGGCTACTTGAACACACAGGTGTCCGGGGGTAGCCGTAACGGACAGCTGAGCACTAATGCCCGGACTTAAGCCTGGGCGGCAGAAATAATTGCGGAGAAGTCTGCAGCCTTGAGAGCGGCGCCGCCGATGAGGCCGCCGTCAACGTTGGTCTTGCCCAACAGCTCTGCAGCGTTCTTAGCGTTCATAGAACCGCCGTACTGGATGGTGGTAGCCTCTGCAACAGCCTCGCCGTACAGGGTAGCCAAGGTAGCGCGGATGTGAGCGCAAACCTCTTCTGCCTGATCGGAGGTAGCGGTCTTGCCGGTACCGATTGCCCAAACGGGCTCGTAAGCGATGATGATGTTAGCCATCTGCTCTGCGGTGATGTCCAGCAGGTCGATCTTGGTCTGCATAGCAATGATCTCGGAGGTGATGCCCTGCTCACGCTGCTCCAACAGCTCGCCTACGCAGAGGATTACCTTCAGGCCTGCCTCCAGAGCAGCCTTAACGCGCTGGTTAACGGTGAGGTCGGTCTCGCCGAAGTACTGACGTCTCTCGGAGTGGCCGATGATAACGTACTCAACGCCGCAAGCTACCAGCATATCAGCGGAGATTTCGCCGGTGTAAGCGCCGCTCTTTGCCCAGTGGCAGTTCTCAGCGCCGATCTTGATGAAGGAGCCTGCCGCTGCCTTAACAGCCGCATCGATGTCAACGTAGGGAACGCAAGCGATAACCTCGCATCCGCTAACGTCCTTACCCTCGTTTGCCGCAAGGATCTCGCCGATGAGCTGAGTTGCCTCTGCGGGGGTCTTGTTCATTTTCCAGTTGCCGGCAATAACTGCCTTTCTGACTGCTTTATTCATAGTAATAATTCCTTTCTTAAACTGCGCGAAGCGCATACAATTCAATTTGTGTCTCTTAAACCGCGCGAAGCGCATACAATTCAATTTGCGTCGCACACCCGAATTCATTTCGGGTGTAAAGACACCTATAAAAGTTTTTCGAGTGGTGACACGAGAAAAATTCCGAGTATCACGAGGAACCCTCTTTGAGGGCCCGCGTTCCGCGGAAGGAACGCGCAACCGATGGAAAACCGTGTGTTTTCCATCGATGGCGAAGCCCTTATCTATCGGTCATTGCCGCGATGCCGGGCAGGTCGATGCCTTCCAGATACTCCAGAGAAGCGCCGCCGCCGGTGGAGATGTGGCTCATCTTGTCACCGAAGCCCAGAGTGTTTACAGCTGCTGCGGAGTCGCCGCCGCCGATGATGGTGGTAGCCTCGGTCTCAGCCATAGCCTTCGCCACAGCGATGGTACCTGCCGCCAGAGTGGGGTTCTCGAACACGCCCATAGGACCGTTCCAAACCACGGTCTTTGCGCCCAGAACCTCGGAAGCGAACAGCTCGCGAGTCTTGGGACCGATGTCCAGACCCATCATATCCTCGGGGATAGCGGTGGAATCAACGGTAACGGTCTCGATCTCAGCGTCGATGGGGTTGGGGAAGGATGCCGCGCAAACGGTATCCACGGGGAGCAACAGCTTCACGCCGTTCTCCTTTGCCTTCGCCAGCATATCACGGCAGTAATCCAGCTTCTCGTTGTCAACCAAGGAGGTACCGATGGAGTAGCCCTGAGCCTTCAGGAAGGTGTATGCCATACCGCCGCCGATGATGAGGGTGTCGGCCTTGGTCAGCAGGTTAGCAATAACGTTCAGCTTGTCTGCAACCTTTGCGCCGCCCAGAATGCAAACGAAGGGACGAACGGGGTTGTTGACAGCGTCGCCAAGGAACTTCACTTCCTTAGCCATCAGGTAGCCGTTTGCGGATTCCTTTACGAAGGAAGCAACGCCAACGGTAGAGCAGTGTGCGCGGTGAGCGGCACCGAATGCGTCGTTAACGAACAGGTCTGCAAGGGAAGCCAGATCCTTGGAGAAAGCCTCCACGTTCTTGGTCTCCTCGGGACGGTAACGGGTGTTCTGCAGAAGAACAACGTCGCCATCCTGCATAGCGGCAACTGCTGCCTTAGCGTTCTCGCCCACAACCTCGTCGTCAGCGGCGAACACTACGTTCTTGCCCAGCTTCTCGGAAAGGCGAACGGCAACGGGAGCCAGAGAGTACTCGGGCAGGGGGTTGCCCTTGGGTTTGCCCATGTGGGAACAAAGGATGACCTTTGCGTTCTGCTCCAACAGATATTTGATGGTGGGAAGAGCAGCTACGATACGGGTCTCGTCGGTGATGACACCGTTCTTGATCGGCACGTTAAAGTCGCAACGTACCAAAACACGCTGACCGGTTACTTTGAGATCTTCTACGGTTTTCTTAGCGTTCATGGATGATTCTCCTCTGTATATAAATGTTATTTTTATCCAAAAAGTATTCTATCACATCCGCAGGCGTTCGTCAAGCGTTTGCATTATGATTTTCTTACCCGCGGGGATAGTTTTTTTGTAGAAAGTTCCTATTCCGTCAAGAAACTTCCTCTTCCGGGACGTCCACTGCCGGGTGGAGAATTGCCTCCAGCTTGGGCAGGTATGCCGCAAGATCCTCTTTTCCGTGGCGGATGAGGGAGGAAAGGCGGCTGCTGTCGTCCACCATAACGTAGGAAAGCAGGTCGGTGGTGAGCCCGCTGATGGAGGGATCGATGCCCCCGAACACCGTGGCGAAATCGAAATACTGGGAGTCTAAGATGATCTCCAGCATACAGGACTGATCGTTGTCCGTGGAGTACAGCGAGATGTAGGTTTCCTTCTCCGCACGGCGCACCAGGAAGCCGCCTGCGGTGCAGAGAGCGGTAAGCCCCAGGCCGGTTTTGGCGGGGTTGTTCATCAGCTTGGGTACGGAGAGCAGCTTGCCGCTTGCGGAAACGGGGCAGGAGTAGCGGGTGGCGCCTTCCTTCTTGGGCATGGGCAGGATGCCGTAGGAGCGGCTGCTCTTGGTGTAGAGTGCCTTGATGAACTCCAGCTGTTCGATCAGGAAGCCCACGCGGCCTTTGGTGAAGGCCTGCTGTGCCTCTTCCCCATCCAGAGGGTGGCGGCTCTTGCTGTCGTAGATTCCCCGTTGCAGGGAGATGGCTTCCAGATAAGTTTCCTTCTCGTAGGGGAAGGAAAGCATACCCGTTTCGTCGTATACCAAAATAGAGTCTCTGCCGCAGCTCCACAGCAGATTGGGCAGCAGTATTGTGTGATCCGGGGAGGAATAGCCGAATACATCCTTGGCCAAGTCATGGCTGGCGTTTTCCATAGCCTCCGCCGCGATGGTTTCGCTGTAAGTTTGGAAGGCCTCGTAGGTCCACTCCCCTCTCAAAACCAAGTTTTCGGGGCGTTCCAGGCCTGCTTTTTCCACCAGATCGCGGTCGTAGAACATGACAAACATCTCGTCGCGGCTTTGGGCGGAGGGATCGGGCATGGCGTAGACCTGCCCGCGGTATGCCAGCTCGGTGGCGGAAACCGCATCCAGGCAGGCGGTGTTAGGGTCAAAATAGGGGAGCCGGTTCATATCCTGCAAAAGCCCTGCGGCAAACAGCGCGGCAGTGGTCTCGGCGGAATAGCACAGCAGATCTCCCGCGGCAACGCCGCTTTCCATGGCGGCGGTCAGCACCTCTACGATCTCGTCCTCGGGAACGGTGACCACCGTCAGCTCCATTTCATAAGCGGAGAGGAACAGCTCGTTGCGGCTCTGCAAGGCGTTGCGGATAGAGCCTGCGGCGGTTTCTTCCCCAAAGAAGAGGGTCTCGTCGGTGGTCAGCACGGTAAAGGGCTGCCCCACGATCTCCTCGATCTCACTGCTTTCCACCACGGGAAGCTGGCTGAGGAACTCTTCCATGATCTGGGATTCCGATTTGCTCTCCTCCCCCGGCAGGGAGACCTCCGGGGTGGGCATTACCACGTTGGTGCAGGACACCAAAAGGAGTAAGGACAAAAGAAGAAGTAGAATTTTGATAGGTAGTTTTTTCATAGCTTTTTCACTCCCCTGCTAAGGCAAGTAATTCTCCGAAATCCGCCAACACCCAGTCGGCATAGGCTTGCATATCGGGATGCTCCTGAGGACAATAGGGGTCAAGCACCCCCATGACGGCAAAGCCGTCTTCCTTGGCCATGCGGCAGTATTTGCCCCGATCCTCCACCACGATGCATTCTGCGGGGGTGAGCCCCATGCGCTCTGCGGCGGCGCGGAAGATCTTCATGGAGGAGGCCTTGAACTCCCCTACGTCGTCACTGCCCATATAGAAATCGATCCATTCCTCCAGCCCCAAGCGTTGCAGTAACCCTGCGGAAAGCTGCTTTGGGGTATCGCTGGCAATGCAAACGGGGATCTGATGCTTCTTCAAAAGCTGTAAAAGCGGAAGGGCGTAGGGCTTGTAGGGAATGGAGGTGTTGTATTTCTCGCGGATGAACTCCCGCTTCCCTTCCCAGCCGCCGGGGAAGTCCTCCCGGGGGATGACCCAATACTCCATGGAATCCACCAAGGTGCCGTCCATGTCAAAGAGAAAGGCCTTTTTCCCTTTGAAAGACTCGTTTTGTGCGCCGAACAGGCGGTAAAGCTTCATAATCGTCAGTCCTTTTTGTCATGCAAGGCCTTCACCTCCCGGGCGAAGGCACGGATGGAATACTGATCGTAGGGGGCGATGCCTACGCTGAAGGTATCCCGCAGAGGGGCGGAAAGCTCCTCGGGGATGGCTTTTTTGCCCAAAAACGCGCCCATGAAGGAGCCTACGGTGGCACCGTTGCAATCGGTGTCCAGCCCGCATTCCACGGCGAAGGCTACCGCCTCCCGGAAGTCGTGGGAATAGCGAGTGATGGCGGCGATGCAGAAGGCGGCGTTGTTCAGGGTATGCACCCAGTTGTAGGTCTTGCTGAAGGTCAACAGCTCCTGCAGCAATTCCTCGCGGGAGAGGCCACTTTTTGCCAACGCTCTTGCCCATACCGCCATCTCGTAGAAGCGGCTCTGCTTCGGCACCACCGCCAAGGCGGCGCGGAAGCAGGCATCGGGATCCTTTTCCGTAAACGCGGCGGCGATCCATGCGGCGAAGAACATCTCGCCGTAGATGCCGTTCCCCGTATGGGAGAAATAGGCGTCGGTGTGCGCCATACGGGAGGCGGCCAAGGGGTCCCCCGCCGCCAGATAGGCAAAGGCGTCACAGCGGATCTGCGCGCCGATCCATTCTCGGTAAGGGTTGAGGTGGGTGCTGACCTTGGCTTCCTGCAATAAGCGCATTGCCCCCTCCGGCTTGTACCAGGGGGTACACTGGTCAATATTCAAAAAGTTCAAGTATGCTTGATTTTCTGCGGTGCAGACAAAGCGGAAGGGCAGTTTTTTTGACCAATGATCTCCCACGTCCCAGGAGTCAAAGGCAGTTCCCTTCTCTTTTACCAAAAGGTAATACAGCACGGTGAAGCGGGTGTCGTCGTCCAAGGGCATTCCGCAGATCTTTTCCTCCGTGGCGGCACCCTCGTTGCGCCGCCGACCTGAGACGGTGGGCACATAGGAGCGGATGGGGTACTTCCCCGCCTCCTTGTACCACGTGATGATGTCCTCGGATCTCCAGCCCTCCACGGGCTGCCCCCAAGCACAGCCGATGCATCTCCCCAGCCATGCGCCGTGGAAATAGTCCTCGTCAATGTCTGCGTGGGTTTTCCGCAGGGTGGAAGCATCGCTTTGGGCCTCGATCGCATCAAGCTCCGAGGGCTCGGCATAAGGGTAGTCCTCCCGCATGGGCAGGGCCCGCAGCTCTGCGTACAGCGCCATGAGCTGTTCCTTGCTCTCTGCGGAAGCTATTCTTGCCCGATAGGCTTCTTTGTCAAAGGCTCTGCCCTCCTCGAAAAGCTGATCCAGCTCCTCGGTGAGCAGGGTGGAAAGGGTATTGTAGCCTGCCATAAACGTTCTCCTTAATTGGCTTCCACGCCCATGACGGTCAGCTCGGAGACGGAGATAAAGCCTGCGTCTCCACCTGCAATGCCAATGAGGCGGATGCCGTCGCAGGTGATTTCTTCAAAGGTAAAGGTGTAGGTCTCAAACTGTGCGCCGAACACGCTTTGGCTGTTGCCGTTGGGGTAAGCGGGAGATACCGCCGCCTCCACCTCCACCCAAGCGCCATCCACAAAGGCCTGGAGCTTTAAGCTGCCCCCTGCGAACCAGCCGCCGTTGCCGAAGTGCATTCCCTCGGTGAAAACGATGGTATCGACCTTGCAGGAGGTCTTGAACAGATAGCCCACGTATTCCTCATGGGCGCCGAAATAGCCGCAGTAGGTATCGTATTGGTCGGTGTTGCCGCCGCCGGTCTTGCCGTCGTTGATCACGTAGATATCCTTGCTTCCCGAGCCGGTGGGCAGGGAATCACTGCAAATGGGGAGCATGATGGGGGCTAAATTGCGGTAGGAGCCTGCGTCGGGGTCGGAGACCGCCGTGGCGCCGGTGATTTTGACCGTTTGGGTCTTGGTTACAGTATTGCCAAGCACGTCGGAAACCGTGCAGGTAATGGTATAAGTTCCGTTTTTGGAATAGCGGTAGCCCGCCACGTTGTCCTTGGCCACAAAGCCGTCCCCAAAGTCGATGAGGGTGGAGCCGATGCCGGGCACGGAGTAAGCGGAAAGGCTGAGGGTGACTCTGTCCTTCTCGGCGGAGGCAGAGAAGGTCACCTCGGGAGCTTCCGGCCATTGCTCTGCCGCCATGGGGGTGGTGGGAGCGGTTACCATCTCCCAGCCCTCCTCGGTCCGGGTCAGGCGGGATTTACAGAGGGAGAGGGTGGTATCCACCGCATTCTGCAGGGTATAATTGGTGTAGGAGAATTTTGCGGCCAGCTTGTCCAAATTGGCCTTGTATTTTGCGGGGATGCGGTCAAAGCCCAGCATGGTGCCCAGAACGCCGCCCACCGTGGAGGGGTTGCAGTCGCTGTCCTGCCCGCAACGCATGGCGATGGTCATGGATCTCTCAAAATCCCCTTCTCCGTAGAGAAGTCCCATCAGCACGTAAGCGGAGTTGATCTTGGCATCGATATTTGCCCCGTGGGGGTAGTAGCTGACACATCTGTCGTCATTTCCCCATTGCTCTTGAACGTTTTCCCAGGTTTCCTCCCAGGAAAGGCCGTTCTCATAGCCCTCAAGCACTCCGTTCATCACGGTTTTGTATTCCGTGCCCTCGGGGATGGTCGCCAAGGCAAGCTCTACCGCATCAAGAATGTCCTCGGCAGTAAATGCCGCCGCAGTCACAGCGGCAACAAACACACCGCCGTAAACGCCGTCGCCGTAGCAGATCATGTGCCCGATCTCAAAGGCACGCTCCGCCGCCTTCTGGGGGTCGCCTGCGTAGATGAGACCCAAAAAGTCCGCTTCGATCTGCCAGTCGATGTCGTCACAGTGGAGGTTGTTTTCGTAGTGACCGCAAAGGGATGCGGGGATGCCCTTTTGCAGGTTTTCCCGCGCCTGCTTGTTGGCGTGATCCAAGGTGTATGCGCTGTTCTTGAAGGCTTCGCCCAACAAATCCAGAGAAGCGCCGATACCGTTCTTTTCCATGACCTCAAGGAAGGTCATTTCCACGTACAGATCGTCCTGCCAGAAGGCATCGTTGATATTCAGAGTGGAGAAATCGGGAACGTCCTCCTCCGGCATGATGGTGCCCCAGTATTGGAACTCCGATTTCGCGCCGTAGACAACCCCTGCCATCTGACCTACCCAGCCGCCTAACAGCTTATCTTCCATTTGGGCATCGGTGTAGTGAGAGATCTTCTCCCGGGGGAGAGAAACCGTCTCGGAGTCTTCTGCGGGAGCAGAGGGTTCCTCGGGGGCGGCTCCTGCGCAGCTTGTGAGGATCAAAGCGATGGAAAGGGTAATCAAAAGAAGGGCTTTTTTCATGGACTTTTCTCCTTTGTCATTTTTGGGGTGTTACTTACACGCGGTGATAAACTCTTCAAACAGCAACCGTGTGGGGGCGTGGGTGGCGAACAGCCGCTCCGGGTGCCACTGGTAGGCGCGGAGGAACTGCTTTCCCTTGCCGTACACCGCCTCGATGATGCCGTCGTCGGAGAGGGCCATGACCTCCAGCCCCTCCCCCAACTGCTTGACGGCTTGGTGGTGGAAGCTGTTGGCGGTCATACTGCTTGCCCCGATGAGGGTATGTAAGGGGGTGTTTTCGATGATCTTCACCCGGTGAGAGGGAGAGAACTTGGGCTCTTTTTGTCTGTGGAACAGCTCTACGGGATATTCCGTGGGGAGATCCTGGTACAGCGTGCCGCCCAAGGCCACGTTCACCAGCTGGATACCGCGGCAGATGGCAAGAATTGGCTTCCCTGCTTTGTAGGCGGAGGCAAAAACGGCCAGCTCCAGCTCGTCCCGCATCACGTCGGGCGTGCCGCAGGTCTCTTTCATTTCCTCCCCGTAGCGGTTGGGATGAACGTCTCCCCCGCCGGTGAACAGAAAGCCGTCGCAAAGGCTGACGTACCGTTCCAAGGTCTCTTTTTCCGTCACGTAGGGCAACAAGATCGGCGCCCCGCCGGATTTTTCGATGGAATTCAGATATGCGGTCTGCACAATGGTGCTTTTCTCGGCGTCAACTTCCCCGAGAATTCCGATGATAGGTTTCATAAGAGGGGTCCTTTTTATGTTTGTGGGAAGATCATGGAGGTGAGCAGTTCGATCAGCTCCTCCGTTTGCTCTTTGCTCGTTGTTTGCAGCTCGTTTTTTTGACCGTTTTTGAAGGTAAACAGGATCTTATGGGTGTCCATCCCTCCGTCGACGCCTTCTTGGAAGCAGCTTTTGATGGTTTTGACCTCGTCGAAGCCGTAGGTCTCCCGGCACAGATTGCAGATATTAAGCTCCCGCTTGTCTGCGTCCACAATAATTTTGCCGAAGAAAACGGAGAGAAACCAAGCGGCGTTCGTGAGCATACAGGCGGTAAAAACGATCCGGAAAAGGGAGCTGTCTCTGAGTTCGCCGTATAAAACGGGAAGCAAAATGCCTGCGAGAATTACCAGCGCAAAAATGATACAGCTTGAAGCATCCGGTTTTTTCTTGATCGTGGTTACGTTTCCGTTTTGAGAAACGTTCAGTTTGCTTTTGGCCATAAGGGGTGTCCTTTCGGTGGGATTAGGTGCTATACGTAGTGGTTGTCCATATACGTAGCACTTTTGCCCTACTTCACTCCACGTGATGTTCTCTCTGAAACGTTATTTCAACACCTTGATGATCTCGATTTTCCCGATGATGTGGCTGTTGAAGGTCTCCAGCTCTTCTGCGGGGATCCACAGCTCCTGATGGTAGGAAGCTCCCACCGTTTGCACGGGAAAGGCGGAAATATAGTCATTGTCGATCTCAAAGCGGGTGATGTACCCTACGTATCCCGAATCGGGATCTTTGGTGTTCCATTTGCCGCCGATCTCCTCGGCGTAGCGTTGATTTAACACGGGGTAGAAAATGGGTTGCCAATCCAGCCGGGGCGGGTATTTGGTGTATCCGCTGGCTTCGATCAGCTCCTTTTCCGCTTGCCCCACGGGTCTGTATAGGATCATAAATAGCTCCTGAAAGGTAAGTATATTTGAATTGAATGGCCTATTGTCTGCTCAGACAAACCACGCATTCCACAGTTGTCCCTTTAGGTAGGGAGTCTACCAAAGTGTTTGATATGTTGGGGTATTACCTATTCATCTTCTGAATCGTAGATATACATATCAATGTCTATCTCAGTCCTTGTTTCGTGACAAAAATCAATGACGTCGAGCGATGGGGCAAGGCACGGATTGATATCATTCACATAAATCGAGGGGACAATTTCCAGAATGAAAGAAACATCATATGTTTGCCTTATTTGATTAAGCAAAGGGATTTTATCTTGCAATGGTGCAATTGTTTTCCTCATCTGGTTTTCTACTTCAATATCGTATTCTTCGCATCTTCCGATTTCCCAAAGAGCGAAATCATACCTTGTGCCATTACGTCGTAAATCTCCAATTTTCCAAGTCTTTTCAGGCGTAAGTCTCAACAAAGCAGAAACATCGTCGGGATTAAAATTACCAACTATCTTAAAATAGGTATAGCAATTATTTCGTGTGTTCATAGTGTCCTCCGTCAAATTAAAGCTTGTCAGTCAGTTGGCTTTCGCTTGCAAATCCTTCGTATGAACGGATATACGGATATAATCGTCGGTCTTTTCCCTACTCAAACAAACCACGCATTCAACGGTTGTCCCTTTAGGTAGGGAGTCTACCAGTCTTGCTTTTGTCACAATTCAAGTTAACTTAGCGAAACAATTCTTCTGAAGATTTTACCTTCCAGTTGAACTTTTCTCTAAAATCGCGGAAACATTCCGCACATATCCAATAATACATATCTTCAGTACAATAGAACTCGCAATTTTTGTCTGTCAATGCTTTCTCCCAACAGAATTCGCAATGTTCGTGCCAAAAGTGCTGTATCTTATCTCCTTCAAGATACTCCGCTCCACGATTGAATTCTGCAACAAATCGTTCTGCGGAATGCGCTATCTTCTGATAGAAGGTATTTTTATTCCTGTATGCGGTTTCCCAAAAATCCGGGAAGGTGATTTTATAAAGTGTTATGTTGGACAAATATTCTTCCTGTCCATTCAGCCGCCAATCAGACATAGGAAACCTCCTTAGCTCTCTTTTGTAACTTTCAAATCCTTCGTGCAAACAGAAATACGGACATAATCGTCGGCCTATTGTCTACTCAAACAAACCACGCATTCAACATGGTTCGTATGGGGGAACATATCCACGGGCTGAATTTTCTTCACCCGATACCCGCCCTTGGAGAGGACGAAGAGATCTCTCGCCAAGGTTTCGGGGTTGCAGGAAACGTACACCACACGCTTGGGGGCAAGTGCCAGGAGGGACTGCAAGAACTGCTTACTGCACCCGGCTCTGGGCGGGTCGGTAATGACCACGTCCACCTTTTCGCGGTGCTTGGCGGCTTCCTCCAAGAACTGTCCTGCATCGCGGCAGATAAAGCCTGCGTTGTCGATATGGTTGCGGGCGGCGTTGGCCAAGGCATCCTCCACCGCCTGGGGGTTGGATTCCACCCCGATGACCTCCCCTGCGCTGTCTGCTAAGGTCAGCCCGATGGTGCCGGTGCCGCAATAGGCGTCGATCACCCGCTCCTTCCCCGTTAAGGCGGCAAATTCTTTCACTTTGCCGTAAAGGATCTCCGTCTGGAGGGGGTTCACCTGATAAAAGGAGGCGGGGCTGATACGGAACTCCAGCCCGCAGAGGTAATCGGTAATGTATCCCTTGCCGAACAGCACTTGGCTCTTCTGCCCCAGAAAAATGGGGGTCTCCGTGGGGTTGACGTTCCACACCAGATCGGTGATCTCCGGGTGGGCAGCGATCAGCCGTTCCGCGAAGTCATCCTTCTGAGGGAATTTGTCGGATCTTGTCACGATCACTGCCATCACTTCCCCGCTGGTGCCGGAACGGCGCAACAGCAGGGTGCGCAGGTTACCCCTGCCCGTGTCAAGGTCGTAAAGCTGGATGCCCAGCAGAGAGGCCAGCTTTAAGGCAGTGGAAGCGATCTTCCCTGCCAAGGCGTCCTCCAAAAGGCAATCCTCCACGGGAAGCACCCGCTCCGTGGCGGATTGGTACAGCCCCTGCACGCCTTTTCCCCTTTGGAAGGAGAAGGCGCGGGTGGCCTTGTTGCGGTAGCGGTAGGGGGTCTCCATGCCGATGATCTCCTCCACGTGGCAGAGCTTCCCCACCAAGCGGATCACCTTGACCTGCTTGTGAGAGAGCTGTTGCTCGTAGGAAAGATTTTGCAGCTGACATCCGCCGCATTTTTTAGCGTAAGGGCAGTTAGACATAGATATACCTCGTTTTATACCGTGTATGTAGAATAATTAAGCAAGTTTTCGAAATAAGAGTGGGGAACGTGTTCTTTCCCCAGGGGGATGTCCGGCTTCCGTGCGCCGTGGAAATCGCTCCCGCCGGAGGGAAGCAGGCGGTGTTCTGCCGCCAGGGCGCGGGCTATCTCTGCCGTCTCCCTTACGTGGGAGGGATGGAGAACCTCCATGCCCACAAGCCCTGCCTTTGTGGCGAGGGGGAGGAATTGGGTCAGCTCTTCCCTGCTCAGATCCAAAAAAGGATGTGCCAGCACGGGAAGGGCGGAAAGGCTCTTTAAGAAGGCGATGCCCTCCAAGGCGTCGGGGCGGTCTGTGGAAACGTAGTACTCCCCGTCCTCCCGCAGGAGGGTGTCGAAGGCAGCCTTGATGGAGGGAACGTACCCCTTTTCCGCCAAGGCGGCGGCAACGTGGGCGCGGTTCAGCCTGCCCTTGGGGGTGGCTTCCTGCAACGCGGCGTAGTCCAGCGAGTAGCCGTCCTCGTTCAAACGGCGGATCATCTCACGGATGCCGGCTTCCTTCCTTGCCAAATAGTCCTCGGTGTAGGCTTGCAGGGCGGGAAAGCTGTCTTTGGGCAGGAACAGCCCCAAGATGTGCAGTTCCTTCCCCTGCCACGCGGTGGATAGCTCTACCCCGGGAATGGCAAGCACGGGGCTCGTCTCCCCTGCTTCCAGAAACGCAGGGATGCCATCCACGGTGTTGTGGTCGCAAAGGGCAACGGCGGAAAGGCCAAGCCGTTCCGCCTCCGCGATGATCTCGGCGGGGGTAAAGGTTCCGTCGGAGTAATATGAATGAGTGTGTAGGTCACAATAGGTTGACATAATTCGTAAAATATATTCAATGTTGGCGGGCGATTCAAGAATCACCCGTTTAAAAATCTAAGTATACTTGAAATCTTTGCAACAATGGGCTCAAAAATCCTCTGCCCCGTGGGTCGCTAAGACGGCAAGCAATTCATCCTTTGAAAGGGAGATCTGCTGTTTCTCGCCGCTTGGATCTTCCCCGTAAAGGATCAGGGTTTTCTCCCTGACTTCTTCCCTGTCTAACACAAACCGGGGATGAAGCTTGGAGAGGCGGAGGAAACGCTTGGTTTCATAATCAAAGACAAAGCATTCGTCCGGGCAAGCCCAATAGCACCCGCCAAGGATGAGAAGATCGTCTATTTGCTTTACCGTGACAACGATAAAGGATTCTTTGCTTTCCAAAACGCATTTCGGAAAATACTCATATTCGGGCAATAACGTTTCACAACTCAACAAAACAAAGCCGTATAGGGTTCTGCGGAAGCAGATATACCACTTCCCTGCCAAAAGCAGAGGGAAGAAGCCGGTGGGATCGTCACAGCATTGGCAGGTGTAGGATAGCTCCCCTTTTGTGAAGGCAATACGGGACAATTGGCCGTGAGCGGAGAGATCCGCACGTATATAATCGTGGGTCTCCATCTCAATCTTTACGCCGCATAGGGTTTGTTCCGTGCGCTCTACGGTTTCCCTGCAGTCGGAGAGCATGGAATTGAGCCATGCTTTGTATTTTTCAATGTATTGCTCTGCAAGGGACATAATATACTCCTTTCTGCGTAATATAAACTCGGCGACGATCCTTGGACCACCCGTTTTTATTGCTCTTGCTTCTTCGTTAAGTGAATTTTACGGGCCGCCGTGGGCGTCGGCCCCTACGGACCCGAAACGGGATCGTGGGAACCACGGCCTTTTCTCTCGCAATCATTACGGCGAGAAAACCGATTTGCGCCCATCTGATTACGTGGGAACACGGTACAATTTTGTGGACGCTATATGCGTATTCGTAGGGGACGACGTCCACGGCGTCCCGCTTGAAAATCTAAGTATACTTAGAAGAAACGGCTATTTGCAGGAACAACTCCCGCTTTTCTTTTTCCCAGAAATGTGTTAAAAACTCTCTGTTGCCAGGGCAGTCGCAAAGCACGATCACGTTTTTTGACCAAGTGCCGGGCTCTCCCCTATGCTCTCTACCCACGATCAAAATGGATTTTCCGCGAAAGGTTCGCTTGTAAATGACGTTCTTCACGTCGCTTTCGTGCAACTCCAATTTGAAGCCGAAAAGATACCCTCTGCGGTAAAGGATGCCGTCTTCAAGGTATACGTGAGGGTATAATCGATTAAAGTAAAAGAAGGCAAAGCTTGTGGGGATACCAAGACCCAAAACCCAAATAAGAGATTCTAACTCTCTGTATCGCGGGTCGAAGATCCCCAAGCCTGCAAACAGTACGGTGAAGAACATTAAAATCGTTGCGGCATAGATGGGGGTCGGCGTTCCGGGACTTCCGTGGCGATCCCCTGCCGGCGTATTTGAAAACTGCGCTTTCCACTTCATGGATGATTCCTTTCTTTGTTTCGCGTGAAACAAGGTTAGTTGCTGTGTTGACGAATCGATCGATGATGAAAATCTAAGTATACTTGAAAGAAACGGCTGTTTATATAAGAAACTCTTCCCTGGTTCTGTCCTTAAGATAGTGCAAGGTATCGCGGTTGTCGGGGGTATCCAGTACCACCACGACACTCTTTGACCAGGTGCTGGGCTTCCCTTGGCAATCATTGGAGAGGATGAGAATGGAATCCCCGAGGAGGGTCTTTTTATACACGATCTCCTTGATATACTCCTCCGTCAGCTGGGTGCGGAAGCCGAAGAGAAGTCCTTTTCTGTAAAGAACACTGTCCTCGATGTAGACTACACTGCGAATTCTGTTGACGTAGAGCAAACCAATTAACGCAACAACCCCCACAGCAAACCCCCATGCCCATTTAAGCAGGTTGTAAGGCGATTCTAATACAGGGAAGGCGCTTAATGCAGCCGCTAAGGCGAATATATAGTAGAGAGAGCCCAGGGGCGAGTGTGCCCCTTTGCTGTATGTGTATCCTGCACGGCGAGACTGCTGAAAATAGTGCTTCATAGTATACCTCCCCTATTATCTGTTTCATATTTCGTGTTTCACGCGAAAATGTTTCACGTGAAACAATTATTTTCTGGTCAAACAAACCACGCTTTCTACGTGCCCCGTTCTCGGGAACATATTGAAGGGGGTGACTTCCCCGATTTCATAAGTATAGCTCAGTTTTTCGCAGTTTGCGGCTAAGGTTGCGGGGTTGCAGGAGATATAAACGATGCGCTTGGGAGCGATTTGCAGCAAGGTCTCGATAACTTGGTCGGAAAGTCCTTTCCTGGGAGGATCCACCACGATCACATCGGGATCACCGAAGGCTTTTTTGCAGGCATCTACCCCCAAAGAAGCGTCTCCGCAGACGAAAAGGGTGTCCTCTTCCCTTCTGCCGCCCAATTTAGCGTTGATTTTGGCGTTTTCGATGGCCTCGGGAACGATTTCCACACCGCAAAGCTTTTGATTTTCCTTTACCATGGAAAGTCCGATGGTTCCTGCGCCGCAGTAAAGAT
>JAFYNA010000073.1 GCA_017549925.1 Clostridia bacterium
GTGTGTTCAAGTAGCCGTGGCAATGGGAATACAGTTATAAAAACGCCACCCTCGCGGTGGCGTTTTTGACGTCGGCGAAACGACACTACGCATAAACCGAAGGCTGAACGCCGACTTGGTCACCCTGAGCGAAGCAGGCGTGGGATGCCCCAAAACCTTAAACAGCAGCAAACAAAGCCTGCGGAGTCGAAGTTTTGCGCAGATGAGCGTAGCGAATGGAGCAAAACCGAGACCTGCTTGCAGGCCACAGGGGTCTCCTATGAGTCCGATCTACCCCTTCACGGGTAAACTTACATCCCAAAACCTTCATTTTTTCCTTGCAAATCCCGTTCTTTTATGCTACACTAAAGAAAACGAAACGAAAAAGGCAGGACACCGCCATGAAACTAAACCCGATTTTCCATTCCCACATGGTTTTTGCCGCCCATCAGCCCATCCGTTTTTACGGGGAAGGGGCAGGCAAGGCGGAGATCACCTTCGCAGGGCAGACCCAAACCGTAGAAAGTGCGGGCGGGTTTTGGCTGGCGGAGTTCCCCCCCATGGGCAAGGGCGGCCCTTACACCGCAGAGATCCTGCTGAACGGCGCCCCCGTCACCCTCACCGACGTATATTTGGGGGAGGTCTACCTCATGGCGGGGCAATCCAATATGCAATTCAAGCTCAATGAATCCAACACCCCTCAAGAGCTTTGGGAGTCGGAGCCCCGTCTGCGGATGTTCTCCACCCATCGCATCGAAAAAACCGACCGCTTCACCCCCGAGGACGGCTGGGTAACGGCGGAAAAGGACGACCTGGCGGATTGGAGTGCCTTGGGCTACCTCATCGGCAAGGAACGGGCCCGCAGTCACGATACTCCCGTGGGCATCATCACCGCTTACCAAGGGGCTTCCGCCATCGAAAGCTGGCTCCCCGCGGGGATTTTGGCGGCAAACGGCATCTCCCTGCCCTTGGATAAACGCCACGTAGACCACACCCACGGCATTTACGGCCAGTGGAACGGGGACGGGGTGCTGTACCAATACGCCCTCACCCAGATCTTCCCCTTCTCCCTTTCCGCCGTGGTATGGTACCAAGGGGAAAGCGACACCACCGAGGCGGAGGGTACCATCTACCACAAGGAGCTGACTTTGTTCATCGAGACTCTGCGGAAGGATTTCCGTCAGCCCGATCTTCCCGTGGCGGTGATCGTCATCGCGGATTTTGACCCCCGCAACGACGACGGCTGGCACTTGGTGCAGGAAGCCCAAAAGCGTGTTGGAGAGACCGTCCCCCACACCGCGGCCATTCCCTGCGCGGACATCTGCGAAAAGGATCAGATCCACCCGCCCACCAAGACGCTGTTGGCCTCCCGCGTAGCCACCGTGCTGGACACCCTTCTATAAAGCCATTCGGAAAGGGGAACCCCCATGAGCCTTCTCATCGTACGCCCCCATAACGCCCACAAGGCATATACCATCGCGGCAGAGGCGTTCTGCGCCCTGTGCCACAAGGTCACCGGGGAACGCCCCGGCATCGTCACCGATATCGCGGCCACCCAGGCCCTGCCTGCCCATCCCTCCCTGCGGCTGGTGGTCATCGGCGGGGACGACGTGAACCTGCTGGCAAGAGAATATAAGGAGCTTCTCCCCATTCCCTGCGGCGGGGAAGGGTACGCCATCCTTTCCACCACCCTCAAAGGGCACAACGCCCTGCTTTTGTGGGGGGGACGGGGAAGAAGCACCCTCTACGCCGTGTACAGATATTTTGAAGTATGCTTAAATTGCAAGTGGTTCTGGGACGGGGACAGACTCCCCAAGGCAGACACTCTGCCCATGACAGGCCTCCGCCTCATCGAAAACACCAAGTTCCTCTACCGCGGCACCCGCTACTTTGCCCACCGCGGGCTTCACCGCTTCCAAGCGGAGCATTGGAGCATAGAGGATTGGCAAACCGAGATCGATTGGCTGTTGAAAAAACGGCTGAACCTGCTGATGCTGCGCATCGGGCAGGACGATCTGTTCCAAAAAGCCTTCCCCTCCTTGGTGGACTACCCCTCCCACAAGGAAAGCCTGCCCTTTACGGGGGACGGCTTTAACGACCGCACCTTGTTCTGGGATCTTCACTTCCGCGGAGACTTGCGGAAGCAGATCCTGCAATACGCCAAGGATCGTGACCTGCTGCTCCCCGAGGATTGCGGCACCATGACCCATTGGTATTCCCGCACCCCCGCGGATTTCCTGGAGAACAAACGCCCCTCTCTGCTTTCCCAGCCCCAAGGCACCAACTACGCCGAGGCGACGGGGCTGGTTTGGGACATTCGGGAGGAAGAAAACTTAGATCTTTACTTCCGCCTCACCGACACCCATATCCGTGAATACGGTCAGACGGGGCTGTTCCACACCATCGGGCTGGCGGAACGAGCCTTCTCCAAGGACAGAGCAGAAAATCTGCGGCTCAAATTGCTGACCTACCGCCTCATCTGCCGCCGCCTGCGGGAGCAGTACCCCGGCTCCAAGCTTCTCTTGGCAAGCTGGGATCTGTGGATGTTCTACACCCCCGAGGAGGTACAAGCCCTCCTTGCCCAGCTGGACAAGGAGCAGGTGATCCTCTTAGATTACACCGCCGATTCCATGCGGGGGAGCAACTTCCGCACCTGGGGCGTAGAGGGCACTTTCCCTTGGATCTTCGGCATCTTCCACGCCTACGAGCCGTCAAACGAGCTGCGGGGAGATTACCCCATGTTGGCAGAGCGCTTGGAAAAGGCGAAAAACGATCCCTTCTGCAAGGGAATGGTGTTCTGGCCGGAATGCTCCCACGGCGACCCCTTTATGACGGAGTTCTTCGCCCAAAA
>JAFYNA010000074.1 GCA_017549925.1 Clostridia bacterium
AATGAACGCCCGTATCTACGCCACCACCGACCGCGCCAGAGGCGCACTGAAGGGGCTGGCTGACAAGAACGGCTACGAGACCTTCGTGATTCCCGACGACGTGGGCGGCAGATTCTCCGTGCTTACCCCCGTAGGCTTGCTTCCCATCGCCTGTGCAGGCATCGACATTGATGCTTTGATGGCAGGTGCCGCCGCAGAACGCGAGGCTCTGTTTGCCGCAGGCCTTTCCAACGACGCTTACCGTTACGCCATCCTGCGCAACATTTACTTGGAGCGCGGCCGCAAGGTTGAGGTGTTGGCAAGCTACGACCCCGCCTTCCGCTTTATGGGCGAGTGGTTCAAGCAGCTCTTTGGCGAGAGCGAAGGCAAGGACAAAAAGGGTCTCTTCCCCGCTTCCGTAGTCTATTCCGCAGACCTGCACTCTCTGGGTCAGTTTGTTCAGGACGGCTCTCCCATTCTGTTTGAGACGGTCTGCATGCGCTCCACCCCCGAGGAACGGGATATGAACGTCCCCTATGAGGAAGAGAATGCCGACGGACTGAACTTCTTGGCAGGCAACTCCCTCTACAAGATCAACAAGAAGGCCATGCTGGGCACTCTGCTTGCCCACGAGCAGGGCGGCACCGAGACTCTGCTGGTGAAGTACGACCGCAAGGACGCACGCACCCTTGGCGAGATGATCTACTTCTTCGAGTTGGCTTGCGCCGCCAGTGGCTATCTGTTGGAGGTCAACCCCTTCGACCAGCCCGGCGTTGAGGCTTACAAGAAGAATATGTTCGCGTTGCTGGGCAAGCCCGGTTACGAGGAACAGAAATCTGCCCTGGAAGAGCAGATCAAAAACATCTGATCAAAAAACGCGGTACAGACCCCGCATAAATAAAACCTAAAGGAGAAACTACTTATGAAATTGTTAGCCGGTGTAAAAGGTACTGGTAAGACCAAGGCACTCATTCAGGAGGTCAACAAGGTTTGCGGCGAGTCCCACGGCTCCATCGTCTGCGTAGAAAAAGGCAAAAAGCTCACTTTTGACGTTAGCTATCAGGCACGTCTGGTAGATACCGAGGATTACGGCATTGCCGGTGCAGATATGCTCTACGGCTTCCTCTGCGGCATCCTCTCTCAGAACTACGATATCACCGAGATCTTTATCGACAACGCATACGCTATCTGCGGCGGCAAGCCCGAAGAGCTGGAGGCTTTCCTGGTGAAGGCTGCAGACATCACCGCAAAGAACAACGTTGCTTGTCTGGTTACCGCATCCGTTGATCCCGCGCTCCTTTCCGACAAGGCTCGCGCTTACATGGCATAATGGCCACACGCCTCACAGCTGATCAAACGGCAGGCAAAAAACCCTGGCTGAAGGAATTCTCCAAGGCCGCCGCTCTGCGCTCCCTCATCTGCTACGCTGTTTGCAGTTGGCTGGAGATCGCGCTGATGACGGTACGCACCTCGGAGCAGACCCAGGTTCTGGTTGGCTTGGCGGACGATCTGTTGTCCAAAATGACCGTTTTGATGCTGGCGTCCTTTATCTTCGGTTTCTCGTTCATCGTCTTTAAGGCGAAGGCCCTCCCCTCTGCGGTGAAGCGCTTCCTCCACATGGTGGTGTGCTTTATCCCCGTAGTGCTGGTCTCTCAGTCCTTGGTGAACGACACCAATCTGGACACCCAGGCATTCGTAGCGTATTACTTCTTTGCCGCGCTGGTATTCATGGCAATCTACGGCATTTCCATGCTGGTTGCCCGCTTCCTCCGCAAGAAGATTTAACCAAACGCAAAATGAAACCACCGAGGGCGACCTCGGTGGTTTTGTTGTGTATTGGTTTACTTATATATTGCAGCGAAGATGTAAAAGGCTTCGTCCTCGTTACAGGTTAGTTCAAGAATCTCCTTCTTGGTCATACAGGCGTAGAAACAAAAATCATCTGTAATTCCGCCTAAAGCCGCCTGTTCGTCCGAAACGTGAATGGTACGATATATCTTGTAAAACCACTCATGCTTGTACAGGTACAATAGATCTGTGGCAAGATTGGCTGCTTTCAGATCTTCTCCTGACTCGATGATCTCATAATACTCTCTGACAGTTTTTCCTTCCAAGACGGTATTCCAATATTCCTCCGGAAGCATAGACTTAAAGCTTATGATCACCCGCAAGCGGAGATTATCCGGCATATCCTCCATAGCTTTGACCAGATACGGAGAAACCTTCACGGTTCCCATAGGGACTTTTACATCAAATGCTCCACTACCGTCCGTTTCAAGCCAAATCGCATTTTCAAAGTGAAAATCTTTCCAAGAGCCGTCCCCCCACGTTCTGTAGAGATAATCGTCTGCATTGGCATACTGCTCTGAAACCGTCGAGGTAGTTTCTTCTGCATTGCACGAGGTCAAAAGGAAGAGCACTGCCAGTATCAATACGATTGTTTTCTTCATTGTATTTCTCCTTTCGGGTGGGATGAAAAAATTCATCCATGCGGAAGCAGAACGGATTCTGCTTTACGGATCCGTAATATGAGCCATCGGGCTCCCCTCCTTACAGTTTTGGGACATCTTTACAGTTTCAGTGTAGCAAAAACATATAAATTTGTCAAGATGTTTTTTTGCCGTTCGTTCAAAAACGGTTTGCTCGTATCCCTTCGATTATACTATGTCGGAAAAGTCGTTTTTGCTTATAAGGTTTTTGCAAAAAAGTCCCCTCCCGATTCGGGAGGGGACAGTTTTTCAATCGGGTTAGTCGGAAACGCGGAACGCGGTACCCATGTTGGACTCGGAAACGAAGACGATGATGAAGTCAACGATGGACTTGCCCTCTTCCTTGTCGCGGTACTGACCTGCGTCAGTCAAGCTGATGTTAAAGTCGCCGCTTCTTACCAGAACGGTCTGGTCGCAGGAGTTTGCCAGCAGCAGAGATGCGCCGATCGCGTTCTCGTCACGGTATACCAGCAGGTTGGGCAGCTTGGTACGTTCGGACTTCACAACAACACGCTCAACACCTGCGGTGAAGGCGTCGGTAGAGTTCACGGTGGTGAAGTAGGTGTAATCGCCGTTCTCAGTATCGTTGTAAACACGGATGTTCTTAACGCCGTCGATGTAAGAGAACTTGGGCTTCAGCAGAGTGATGGTCTCAGTGATCAGCTCGTTATCCAGCTCACGGTAGGAAACCAAGTCGCCGCCCAGAACCTCCAGAGACTCCATATCAAAGTCGTCCAGGGTGTAGGGGGTAACGTCGCTATCCAGCGCGGCGATGTGCTTCATAACCTCACGGTACATCAGGAAAGAGGTGTACTCGGTGGGATGGCTATCGGTCTGACGGTACAGATCGTAGATATCCTTGCCTGCATCCAGCTCAGCCTGAAGAACGGTCTGCATATCCACAACAGTTGCCATGGTGCCGCCAACAGCGTTAACGATCTGCTGGTAACGGGTCAACAGGTCGGGATCCTTCAAAGCCGCATCATCGTCATGGAAGACGGAGGGATCCAGGGTGGTCATATCGGGCAGGAACACGTAGATCATAGCGATCTGGTTACCCTTTGCACGGGACAGATATGCCTTGTAGGTGGAAGCCACGGTGGACTTGATCTCGCTAACCTGAGAAGCGGTGTAAAGCTCCTTGCCCAGGTAGTCGCTGAGATACTTGGTGAAGTACAGTCTGGAATCCTTACCTACAGAAACAGAGTTGCCGTCCAAACGCTCCTCAGCGGTTGCGTCGTAGGGAGCAGAGAAGGTCAAGGGCTCGCCGATCTCCTCTTCACCCTTCATAGCGTTAGCCGCGAAGGTAGCCGCAGAATGACCGGGCAGATCCACGGAAATGATAAAATAGCTGCCGGAGCACTTCTCGTGTGCGGAAATATCCACGCCGCCGGTGATACGAACGGAATCAACGCCCTCGGAAATGGCAAGCTCGGTCAGCTGACCGAATACAGCCACGTTGGTGGGGGTAACGCTGACTACGTCGTTGATGGTGATGTACTCGTTCTCTGCCAGGAAATCGCTGCCAGGGCCGATTACCTCTTCCTCGCTGGGAGTCAGAGAAACCAGCTTACGGTCGTCCGGCGCCTCATTGGGCACGCAGGCACCGAGCAGAACTGCCGTACAAGCCAGCAGAGCGACGATCAAAAGTGCAACTCTTCTTTGAAACTTCATAAAGAACCTCTCTTTTCGGGGCACCGTCCGCAATGCGGGCATGACCCCAATGTATCCATATATCGTTATTATAATGGATTTCACAAAAATATGCAAGAGCAAAACCCATTTTCTTTCTTGCCGATACAGAGAATTATCGCTTCCGTTTTTGGTGCTTTTCCACAAACTACACGGAAAGGAAGGACAAAACCCAAACCGGGATCAGCCAACACAGCTGGAAGATAGCGGCCTGCACCGCGCCAAAGGAGCCAAGATCCCCGGTGATCGCCAGGAAGCCCACCGCCAAAGCGGAAAGCACGGTGGCAACCGTCATAATGATGGCGTTGCATTTGGTCACGTGGCGCACCTTGTCGCACAGGGAGAACATCCGCAGGAAGTTATGCAGGGAGGAATTGCAGACCACGCCGCCGGAGGTGGAGGCCGTCTCCCCTGCGATCTCGTCGGGAGAATCCTGCTTCAAAACCGCCACGGGACAGCGACGGAATTTGATGGCACCGTGGATCATCTCGTTGGTAATGTTGGGATCCATGGTCTTTACGCCCAGACAAAGGCCTGCGCGGTACATATCCTGCAAAAGCTGCTCGAAGCGGGGGTTGATGCGGTAACGCACGTAGAACTTGGCCGCCAACTGCTCGTCGATGACCACGTACATCACGGAGCCAACGCCTTTTTCATAGCCGTCGTCCCCCTGATCCACGGGAGCCTCAAAGCGGTATCTCCGCAGATAACTGCGTTTTCCCAAGAAAATATGTCTGCCGTCCACAGCCACGCAAATGCCGTCCTTGGCATTCTCAATCACGCGGGCGGTC
>JAFYNA010000075.1 GCA_017549925.1 Clostridia bacterium
GATATAGGTAATGGCGGAAATAAGCAAGCCCTATTCCGCCCCGAAGGGGCATATGACAATTTCCAACTCCCGAAGGGAGTTTCTTGCCTTCCCCTTTTGGGGAAGGGGGACCAACACGAGACGGAAATGCCCACGTCTGTTTGCTTGGCACTCTCTCGTGGTGGTGGATGAGGTTCCTCTTAAAAAAACAGCCCCGCTGTTTTTGATGTCGGCGAAACGATACTACGCATCTATCAAAAGCCATACGCCGACTTGAACCGCAATAAAAAATTTTTCCAAAAAACATTGCAATACCAAAAGAAATGTGGTATACTGACTCTGTATAAAAATGCCATCATAGGCGAAAATCAATCTATTAAAGGAAGATACACATGAGCAACTCTATTTTCGGCACTGAAAAACGCCCCGTTCTCACCATCGTGATGGACGGTGTAGGATACACCCAGCGCACCGCGGGCAACGCGGTTTACGCCGCTGACACCCCCACTCTGGATATGCTGGACGCAAAATATCCCCGTTTCCTCCTGCAGGCACACGGCACCGCGGTAGGTCTCCCCTCCGACGATGACATGGGCAACTCCGAGGTAGGTCACAACGCGTTGGGCGCAGGTCAGGTCTTCGCCCAGGGCGCAAAGCTGGTTTCCGGCGCAATCGAGAGCGGCAAGATCTACGCTTCCGACTCTTGGCAGACCCTTATCGGCGGCGTGAAGGCAAATGGCTCCACCCTCCACTTCCTGGGTCTCTTCTCCGACGGTAACGTACACTCCCACATCGACCACCTGAAGGCTATGGTAGCCCAGGCAAAGGCAGAGGGTGTTTCCACCGTACGCATCCACATCCTGCTGGACGGCAGAGACGTGGGCGAGACCTCCGCATTGGATTACGTGCTTCCCTTCGAGGCATATCTGGCAGATCTCCGCGACGACTCCTTTGACGTTGCCATCGCCTCCGGCGGCGGCAGAATGCAGATCACCATGGACAGATACGAGGCTAACTGGGCAATGGTGGAAAAAGGCTGGCACACCCACGTGCTGGGCGAGGGCAGACAGTTCGCTTCCGCAAAGGAAGCCATCGACACCCTCCGCGCAGAGACCGGTGCCATCGACCAGGATCTGCCCCCCTTCGTTATCGCCGCAGACGGCAAGCCCGTGGGCACCGTTGAGGATGGCGACTCCGTGATCTTCTTCAACTTCCGCGGCGACCGTTCCATCGAGATCTCCAAGGCTTTTGAAGCAGGTGCAGACTTTGATAAGTTCGACCGCGTTCGCGTACCCGCAGTTCTCTTTGCAGGTATGCTGGAGTACGACGGCGATGCCCATATCCCCTCCCGTTATCTGGTTTCTCCCCCCGAGATCACCGGCACCATGGGTGAGTTCCTGGTGAACAAGGGCATCAAGCAGCTGGCCATCTCCGAGACCCAGAAGTACGGCCACGTAACCTATTTCTGGAACGGCAACCGCTCCGGCAAGTTCTCCGAGGAGCTGGAGGAGTATATCGAGATCCCCTCCGACGTAGTTCCCTTTGAGCAGAGACCTTGGATGAAGTGCGCCGAGATCACCGACGTGCTGATCGAGAAGCTGAAGAGCGGTGAGTTTGACGTTCTCCGTGTGAACTTCCCCAACGGCGACATGGTTGGTCATACCGGCTCCTTTGCCGCTACCAAGATCTCCATGGAGGCGCTTGACCTCTGCTTGGCACGGATCCTGAAGGCTGTTGACGAGGTGAAGGGTGTTGCCATCATCACCGCTGACCACGGTAACGCCGACGAGATGTACGAGATCAACAAGAAGACCGGCGAGGCAAAGCTGGGCGAGAACGGTGTTCCCAAGGCAAAGACCTCCCACACCCTCAATCCCGTTCCCTGCTATATTTACGATAATTTCTATTCCGATAAGTACGAGTGCATCGACGGCAAGTACGGTCTTGCCAACGTAGCCGCTACCATGGTCACCATGATGGGCTACGAAGCACCCGAGATCTGGGAAAAGAGCATGATCAAGCTGAAGTAAGGCTTTCTTCTCCTTTTCCCAAAAGGAGGTTCCCATGATTTTTAACCTTTTGTATTCCGATCTGCCCATGAACATCACCGTGGGACTGCTGATCTTACAGCTGTTCTGCGTGGTGATGGCTCTGACCGTCCATGAATTTGCCCACGGCTTTATCGCCAACAAGCTGGGCGACCCTACGGCAAGCTATCAGGGCAGATTGACCTTAAACCCCTTGGCACACTTAGATCCCGTGGGCTTTTTGATGATGCTGTTTTTGGGCTTCGGCTGGGCAAAGCCCGTGCCCGTAAACCCGAGACTGATGAAGAAGCCCAAGCGGGACATGGCCCTGACCTCCCTGGCAGGTCCCGCAGTGAACCTGCTGGTTGCCTTGGTCTGCGGCATCGCCGTAGGAGCTTTGGCACAGTTTGGATACAACCCTCTCCAGATCTTCTGGGAGGCCTTTGACGGCGGCATCACCCCCATGGGTGCCATCACCTATACCTTGTATATCATGATGATGCTGAACGTGGGTCTCGCCCTGTTCAACCTCATTCCCATCCCCCCGCTGGACGGCTCCAACATCTTGGTGGCCTTCCTGCCCAATAACACCGCCGCAAAGTACCTGCAGATCCGCTATTACACCCGCTATATCTTCCTGGGCGTGATGGTGATCTCCATGCTGGCAGACCGTTCCATGCTGTTTGCCTATTTGGATTACTACCTTTGGTTGCCCTTTGAGTGGTTGCGGGACGCCCTTTGCAGCCTCTTTATGACCCTGGGAGAGCTGATCTTCAGCTTTATTTAACCTCTGCGAAAGGAGAACAACGTCCATGGCGGAAGTCAATTTGAAAATTGAACAGTACGAAGGCCCTCTGGACCTGCTTCTGGCGTTGATCTCCAAGCACAAGATCGACATTTTTGACATTCCCATCGCGGAGATCTGCGAGCAGTACAACGCCTACCTGGATTCCATGCAGAAGCTGGACATGGAGGTGGCGGGTGAATTCATCGTCATGGCGGCGGAGCTGATGCTCATCAAGAGCAGAATGCTGCTGCCCCTCCCCGAGGACGGAGAAGACCCCCGTAAGGTGCTGGTGGATGCCCTTTTGGAGCATCAAAGAGCCAAGCAGACCGCGGAATATCTCAAAAAACAGGCGGACGTGTATTACGACCGCTTCACCAAGCCTGCGGAGGAGCAGACCGACCCCACCTACCACAGAGAGCATGCCGTTTCCCTGTTGCAGGAGGCCTTTGACCGCATCACCCTGCGTTTGGAGGCGGAGCGGGCACAAAAGGCGGAGGTCAAGCTGTTCAAGACCCTGCAGGAGGAACGCTTCTACACCGTAGAAGAAAAAATGGATCTCCTCACGGAGACCCTGCGCCGTGTCCCCCGCATCACCTTTGATTCCTTGTTTATCGACGTGCATTCCCGCGGCGAGGTGGTGGCCATCTTCCTTTCCGTTTTGGAGGCTGTCCGCTTTGGCTTTGTGGACGTGTTCCGCGAGAACGAGGACACCTTGTGGCTGAGCCTTGCGGAGGAGTAATTTGAGCAAAGCTCAAATTACAGTAGGGGCGATTCACTAATCGCCCGTTAAAACGTTACTTAGGAGACCCCCTATGTCTATTCCCAACGAAACAATCGCATCCTTAGAAGCGGTGCTGTTCGCCTGCGGCGGCCCGGTGGAGGCAGAGCGCCTGCGAGAACTTCTTGCCCTTTCTCCCGAGGAATTGGAGGAGGCGGCAAAGCTCTTGGAGGAAACCTTGGAGGATTCCGCCAGAGGCATCTCTCTGATCCGTGTGGAATCCGCCTACCAGCTTTGCACCAAGCCCTTTGTGGC
>JAFYNA010000076.1 GCA_017549925.1 Clostridia bacterium
ACGCAAACGGCAGTTTGCGGTATTAGGTTTCTTTGGAGATTCTTAAGAACCTTTCTTTTTTTTAAGAAAGGTTCTTAAGCCGTCCTCCCTCTGCATACATTGCAATGGAGAGGAATGATCCCAATGATATACCGCCGCATGAAAAAGATCAAACGCAAGTTGATTTTTCTTCTAATTATCATATTAGCCCTTTGCCTCTGGCTGCGCCACGTAAAGGCGGAGGAGAGCCTCTTTTCCTCCGTAGAGCCCGTCGGCAGCAGGGAAGGCATCTCCGCTTGCACCGTAACTGTCTCCCTCACAGGCAAAGAAGAGGAGACCGCCCTGCGCCTCTTTACCTCCGTATGCGAGGGTACGGGCATCACTCCCTGTGTGTTCGTCACCACAAAGTGGCTGGAGGAAAACAGTGACCTGCTCCCCCTGCTCTCCGGTGCCACCTTGGGCTTGCTGTACGAGGAGTCCCCAAAACGCCTCACCCAAAAACGCACCATGGCTGCCATGGCAGAGGAGAACCGCCTCTTTATGACCTACACGGGCACCTTCCCGCGCTACGTCCGCTTAGCGGAGGAGGAGCGTGGCACCGCCGTTGCCTCTGCCTTGGAAGCCTACGCACAGATCCCCATCGGCTTTTGCGCAACGCTGGATGACAGCCCGCTCCCCGGCGCTGTGGTGGATTGCGGGTTTATAGACGGCACCGCAGGCTACCGATTGGCCAACTTTTACGGCGAGACTCTTGCCGCTTCCTGCCCCGTGATCTCCATGGAGTCCTTCTTGAACGAGTGGGAGACTTAATATAAAAAGATCCTCTGCGGATCTTTTTTTTGTTGGCGTAAGATAATTGATCCCGAGAGGAGCGCAAGAAAGACTTTCAAAGGACACAAAACTCGATTTTTACCGCTGTGTCAATACTTAATCCTTTCGCTAAAAAAACACAAAAAACAATGAAAAAAGCACGAAAAATTATATAAAACTATTGAAATGTAAAAAAAAGTGTGTTATACTCGCATCGGTATAATGAAGATATTTTAAAATCGGGTATTTTTTTGCAAACCCATCTGATTGCAAAACGAATCCTGCTGTATAGAAATGAGGTTCCAAAAGATGAACAAAGAGAAAGGCTTCAATAAACACACGCTTTTAACCGTCGTCGGTGCGGTTTTGTGTGCGATTCTGATCCCCATTCTGGTAGTCAATGTGACCTTGATCGTCAAGAGCTTTGTGAACGAGGAGGAAGTACCCAGCTTTGGCGGATACCTCCCGCTGTTCGTTCTTACCGATTCTATGTACCCCGAGATCGAAAGCGGTGATTTGATCATTTGTCAAACCATCGATGCTTCCGAGATCAAAGTAGGGGACGTTATTTCCTTCTTTGACCCTGAGGGCAATGGCACCAGTGTGGTAACCCATGAAGTCATCGAGATTCTGAATAAGGATGGAACCCTTTCCTTCCGTACCCAAGGTACTAACAACAACACCCCCGACGCTCTGCCCGTTCCCGCCGAGAATTTGGTGGGCATCTACCGCGTCCGCGTTCCCGGTGCAGGTAGCGTTGCTATGTTCCTGCAGACCACTCCCGGCTTGATCGTCTGCATCGTTCTTCCCATCGGTATCTTTGTAGCTTACGAGGTGATCCGCCGCCGTAAGTTTGATAAGGCGAAGCAGGAAGACACCAAGGCCCTCCTTGCCGAGCTGGAAGCCCTCCGCGCTCAGCAGGCCGCCGCTCAGCAGGCCGCCGCTCCCGCAGAAGCTCCCGCCGAGCCTGCTCCCGAGGAACCCGCCTCCGAGGACAACAACGCAGAATAATCTTTTCGGCACCCTTTTCCCCCGCACCTCTCCCAAAGGCGCCCCCTGATAGGGGGAGCTGTCGGCGAAGCCGACTGAGGGGTTCAATCCCCCCCTACACCAACGGTATTTATCCCTCAAAAGCCACGCTGAGGGTGAATATAAATAATGCCGCGGCATTCTCCGCGATGGGCAAAAGCCAAAAGCAAATGCCCGGCAATATTCTCCCGCGAGGGATAAATAATTCTGGGTGAAGAACCCAAATACAAAAGGAGAAAAAAACATGAAGAAAAACATGATGATGAGACTTGCATCCGTCCTTTTGATCGCAGTTCTCATGTCCACTTGTGCTATCAGCGGCACCTTCGCAAAGTACGTAACTTCTGACACTGCTCAGGACAGTGCTCGTGTTGCAAAGTGGGGCGTAACCGTTAATGTTGAAGGCGAATCTTTTGCAAAGGCATATGACGGCGATACTGTCACTTTCAATACTGTAGTTTCTTCCAATAACGATGATCTTCTCGCTCCTGGTACCCAGGGCAATATGGGTAGCATCTCTGTTACCGGTACTCCTGAGGTTGCAGTGAACATCGTTGTTGATGTAGAACTTGAGCTTACCGGCTGGGAAATCGGTGGCGTTGAATACTGTCCTTTGGTTTTCACTGTAGGCGGTACTGATTATAAGATTAACGGTTCTGACATCAAGACCGTTGATGATCTGGAAGATGCTGTTGAAACTGCATTTGAGGCTTTGTCTGCAAATGGAGTTGCTGCCAACACCAATCTTGCAAGAAGTGTTAGCGGCACTTGGGCATGGTCTTTTGAAGGTGATGATGTGAAGGATACCGCACTGGGCGATCTCGCGGTTGCTCCTACCATTTCCTTTACGTGCACCACCACCGTTACCCAGATCGACTAATTTTTAACTTTACGTCTCCCCGACCCAACGTGGCAGGGTCGGGGGGATAACCCCTTAAATCTCTCTTTTCTTTGCAAGCTCCCGTCTTTTTTATGACGGAAGCCTACAAAGGGAATAGAGCAAGCCTGCAAAAAAGGAGGAAGCATGACTGTGAACGAATACAAAAGCTTAAAGAAAACCAAAAACAGCATTTTCAGCGTTCTCATCGCTCTTCTGCTCCTTTTTGAAGCCTGTGCCCTGGTGATGTTGGGAAGCCGCCTTACCTTCTTTGCGGAAAAACCCGCTTCCAATATTTTTTCTTTGATCCAATCCGATGCCCGCACCACCGTGCGCAAGGGGTATATCGATACCGACGGAACCCTGGTTTTCCCCGAGGCCTCCCTGGCTCTCCCCAAGGTTCCCGGTGCTTTGGCTGCGTTCCGTCCCTTGGATGAGTCCATCGAGGGCGAGGTTCCCGGCTACCAGGTTTCCGATGCCAACACCGTATGGCAGGGCGTTACCGACGTAGAGATCTTCAAGATCTCCTACGAAAACGGGGAAGAGAAGATCACCGTTGACGGCGGCACAGATAAAGTGATCGCTCCCGGCACGGCAAACCAATATTCCTTTACTTTAGATAATTCCGGCACCTTTGCCTTGGATTATACCCTGACCATGAAGGCCTTCTTCGGCAACGAGG
>JAFYNA010000077.1 GCA_017549925.1 Clostridia bacterium
AGAGCATGAGGGCAAGGTGCTTCGCGTTCTTGCACAGGAGAAGGAGGGCGTTGCTTTTGCACAGGAGCCTTTCGGCGCACACGAGGTAAACTCCGAGCCTGTAAACGATGCTTGTATCAACCGTTTTGCAATTTTGGAGCAGACCTACGGCTTTACCGTAGAGGCAGAGTTCGTAGAGACCTGGAACGAGTTCCCCGAAAGAGTTGAGCAGGATTTTATGACCGGTACCGCAACCTACGACGTGGTTTCCGGCGGCATCACCAACCTGGCTCCCTTTGCCGCAGAGGGTATGCTGATGGATCTGTATTCCATCGAGGGTTCTCACCTGAGTCTCAACGAGACCTGGTGGGACAAGGCAACCCAGGACGATATGACCATTGCAGGCAAGCTGTTCTTCGCCACCGGCGACATCATTCTGCTGGACGATGAGTTCACCATGTGTATGTTCTACAACAAGGACTTGGTCAGCGACTACGGCCTGGCAAACCCCACCGAGCTGGTGAAGTCCGGCGAGTGGACCTTGGACAAGATGTACGAGATGGCTGCGGAAGTTGCTCACGATACCGACAACGGTACCATGGAGGTTACCGGTGAGGACGTTTGGGGCTTGGTTTGCGTTTTGTTCGATACCTACAAGCTGGTTATGGGCGCAGACGCTCCTCAGGTTGTGAAGAACGATAAGGGACTTCCCGAGCTGGCTATGGACAGAGAGTACAACCTCAAGGCCTTCGACGTTGTATATGAGATCATGACCGATAAGCAGGTTACCGCAGTCCGCGAGAACTACTACGCTTGGAACGATCCCAACGCAGGCATCGTTGTAGACCAGTTCTACGATGGCAGAGCGTTGTTCATGATGAACACCATTTCCGCGGTAAATACTTCTATCATGCGTGAGGCAAACATCCGTTACGGTATCCTGCCCATGCCCAAGTACAATGCCGATCAGGAAAACTACGCTACCACCGTTGATCCCTATTCCTTCACCTGCATTTCCATCGTTAACAGCTGTGAGGATACCGCTTTCGTTACCTTCGCTTTGGAGGCTATGGCATATCTGGGCGAGACCATGGTAACGCCCGAGTACTACGACCGTACCCTGAAGAACAAGAGATTCCCCGATGACGATGATTCTCCCGAGATTTTGGACATCATCTTCTCCAACCGTCTGGTGGATATCTCCGTTGCCTTCAACTGGGACGACTGCATCCAGTACTACAACAACATCATGTGGGCAAGCGGCGACGTTGTCAGCTACGTAGAGAAGGTTCGCAGCAGATTTGAGACTGCCATGAACCAGACCGTAGAGTTCTTCGAGCTGGGCGTTCTTCCCGCTGGGGACTAAACAAAACATAAAAATTCGCTCCGCAAAAGTGCGTTGTTCTTATCGGAGAAAATAGAATTCTTTCAAATTCCGCTAAGAACCAGCATCGCATTTGTAAGTACAAATGCACTTGGGCAGTAGCCCAAACCCATTAACAACAAAAAAAGAGAAGATTCGTATCATAACGAGTCTTCTCTTTCTTTTTGTCTGATAAGTGATATACTGACTAAAGTCAGCGTGATATTTTCGCTTTGCGAAAGTGATATGAAACCTATCGGTTTCGTGATATTCTATTCGCCATAAACTGTCTGCAGGACAATATCACTATGCGTAGCATAATATCACTGCGAAGCAATATAACTCGCCGTCAGGCGAATAGAGTTGCGTGATACTCCGTTAAGAGTATCACGAAAAAAGCGGAGCGTTTTTTTGGAAAAATATCCGCAAAACTATTGATTTTCCCGTCAGAAGTCTGTATAATAACAGTACAAAGGAAAAGTATGCTTTGCATTTTCAATTTCAATTTAATTAGGAGAAACAAATGAAAGCGATCGTTAATGGGAAATTGATTCTCAAGGACCGTATCGTGGAGGGCAAGGCTCTGCTGTATACCGATGTGATCGAAGGCATCGTTGACGCAGACAAGGTTCCCGCCGATGCGGAGATTATTGACGCCGCAGGCAAGTACGTTGCTCCCGGCCTCATCGACCTGCACATCCATGGCTATCTGGGCAAGGACGTGTGCGACGGCAGCGTGGAGAGCATGCGCACCATCTGCGAGGGTATCGTGAAGAACGGCGTTACCGGCTTCCTGCCCACCACCATGACGGTGAGCATGGACGTTATCATCAAGGCGCTGGAGACCTGCCGCTCTTTGATGGAAGAAAGCAAGACCTGGAACGGCACCACCATCCTGGGCGTTCACGCAGAAGGTCCCTTCATCAACACCAAGAAGAAGGGCGCGCAGAACCCCGAGTACATCCTGGTTCCCAGCGCTGAGTTCGTAAAAGAGTACGCAGACGTGATCCGTATCATCTCCCTGGCTCCCGAGATGGATGAGAACTTCAAGGAGATCACCAAGATGCGCAAGGAAACCGACGTGATCGTTTCCATGGGTCATACCGACGCAGATTACGATACCGCTATGGCTTCCACCAACGTGGGCGTTCGTCATGCAACCCACCTGTTCAACGCTATGAGCCCCTTGGCTCACCGTAACCCCGGCGTGGTTGGCGCGGCGCTGAATTCCGACGTGACCGTAGAGCTGATCGTGGACACCTTCCACGTGAACCCCGCTCTGTACAACATGGTATACAAGCTGAAGGGCGACAAGCTGTGCTTCATCACCGACTGTCTCCCCGCGGGCGGTCTGCCCGAGGGCGAGTACACCCTGGGCGGTCAGAAGTTCGTTTCCAAGGGTATCGAGTGCCGCCTCCCCGACGGAACCATCGCAGGCTCTATCCTGGCGCTGAACAAGGGCGTTTGGAACGTATACACCAACAGCGACATTCCCCTGTATGAGTGCGTGAACTGCGCATCCCTGAACCCCGCAAATGCCATCGGCATCGGCGACAAGAAGGGTTCTCTTGAGGTTGGCAAGGATGCCGACATCATCATCACCGACTGTGAATTTAACGTAGAAAAAACTATCATCGGAGGTACCGTTCGTTATGGAGCTTAAGATCAAAGCAGTTTTGGATCCCCAGTTTGCCCCCATGTCCCTGAAGGTTCGCGAGATGCGCGAGCTGACCAAGGAAAACGGCCAGGAAATCGTTATCGGCGTTGAGCGTAACAAGGGCGCCGTTACCACCTACCGTACCCGCATTTTCCCCGATGGCACCGGCCATGACGAGGAGAACTATCGCTTTGTTGAGCGTATCGTGAAGTCCATGCTGTGGGTAGCAGGCGGCTTCAAGATCATCATCGCAGGCTCTGAGGTGGTTGCTGAGCGTATCAAGGAAGCTTATACCAACGGCGGCTACCGTGATTTCGACCTGCACTTCATGGAAGGCGTTTACGAGAGCAAGTTCGAGGTTGTTTCCGTTGCTCTTGAGGATGCTCCCAAGGACGTTTCCACCGCTGCCCCCATCGGCAGACATCTGGACGGCTGCCGCATCGGCTTCGACGCAGGCGGATCCGACCGTAAGGTTTCCGCAGTTGTAAACGGCGAGTCCGTTTACTCCGAGGAGGTTGTTTGGCTGCCCAAGGTCAACTCCGACCCCATGTACCACTTCGACGGCATCTACACCGCAATGAAGACTGCCGCTTCCCATATGCCCCGCGTGGATGCTATCGGCGTTTCCTCCGCAGGCGTATACATCGACAACAAGATCATGGTTGCTTCCCTGTTCTTGAAGGTTTCTCCCGACGACTTCCAGAAGTACGTTAAGACCATGTACCTGGATGCCGCTAAGAAGCTGGGCGAAGAGCTGGGCAAGGAAATTCCCATCGAGGTTGCTAACGACGGCGACGTAACCGCTCTGGCAGGCGCAATGGATCTGAACGACGATTCCGTTCTCGGCGTTGCAATGGGTACCTCCGAGGCCGGCGGCTACGTAGATCCCGACGGCAACATCACCGGCTGGCTCAACGAGCTTGCCTTCGTTCCCGTTGACTTCTGCGAGAACGCAATGGTTGACGAGTGGTCCGGCGACTACGGCTGTGGCGTTAAGTACTTCTCTCAGGATGGCGTTATCAAGCTGGCTCCCGCCGCAGGCATCGAGTTGGATCCCAACATGACCCCCGCTGAGAAGCTGAAGGTTGTTCAGGGTCTCATGGCTGAGGGCGACGAGCGTGCCGCTAAGATCTACGACACCATCGGCTGCTACTTCGGCTACGCCATCGGCTACTACGCTGAGTTCTACGAAATGAAGCACGTCCTCATCATGGGCCGTGTTACCTCCGGCAAGGGCGGTGAGATCCTCCTGGCTCGCGCACAGGAAGTTCTGGACACCGAATTCCCCGAGCTGGCCGCAAAGTGCAAGTTGCACATTCCCGACGAGTCCTCTCGCCGCGTGGGTCAGTCTGTTGCTGCCGCTTCTCTCCCCAAGCTGGGTTAATAACGATACTAAGAAAAAGGTCTTCCTTCGGGAAGGCCTTTTTTACGTCGGCGACACGTAGTTTTGCGCGGTAAAAGGCCATGCGCCGACATGGTCTCTCTGCAAAGAGAGGCCTTTTTTACGTCGGCAGAAAAATGAAAAACGTAAAAAATGAGTCTGCGACCCGGTTGGGTGACAGACTCATTTTGTTTTAAAGCATGGATCGTTCGCGGGCGGCTCGTTCCTTTTTGCGGAGAGCTTTCCGCCGCGCTTTTTTGAGGCTGGGCAATTGCTTTAATCGGAAATAGGTGGTCACAACAATGACGGATTGCCCTCCCAGATAGAGGAGGAACGAGACAACGAAGGCGATATTACTGCCCGTGTGATTCTCCTTTACGACCTCGTCAAAGTGTATGTATTGTTTGCTGCCGGGAAGCTCCAGATCCGCCACCATTGCGTTGCCGCCTATGGAAACAACGTAGCGCAGGGTCACTTGCTCTGCTTCCGTAAGGGCTTTCTCAAACAAGGCGTATTCTTCCTCGGAGTCCGCCGAGAGGATGCGCTTGTTCAGTCTGTATTGTTCGCCGTCGATGGTAAGAAGGTAGTACGCCAATCCGCTTCGACCGATTTTTCTCTTGTATTCCAGCTCCGTACATTTCCCGGAGACGGTATACAAGGGAGTCAAGGCATCGTTGTGGTAGCTTTGCCGAAGGATCCGATAGAAAAGGGAGGCCAAAAGGGAGAACAGAAGCAAAGAGACGACAACGGCGATGGTGATCAAACGGATTCTGCGCAAGACCAGAGAAGATACGGTTTTTGATTTCATAAAGATTGCTTTCTGAATAAAAAAGCCGTGCTTGTCCCTTGGGCAAGTACGGGCGGGATACTTGTTTGCGGCGAGGGGGAAAGGGTTCGCGCCCTCTTGTTGCGTTTAGTGTAGCATATTTGAGGGATGTTGTCAAGTGCGAACAAGGGCGTACGCAGGAAGGGCATTGGTGCAATCTTTCGCAGAGCCCTTCAATCTCCTTTTCCTCCGAAAAAGGCAGTTTTCGGCACTACAAGTTCTTGGGGATTCTTAAGGGGTTTTCTTTCAAGAAAGCCCCTTAAGCGCCTTTCTCGCGTCCTCCCATAAAAAAGCTTGCGCAGACAAGGCGTCTGCGCAAGCGTGTTTTTTTGTTTATTCTACGGTGATTGTAGCGGTGCAGAGCTTGGAATCGCCGATGCCTTCGTTATAGGTGAAGGTGATGGTAACGGTTCCGGTGAAGCCTGCCTCGGGATAGTAGGTCAGAACGCCGTCATCGCCGAGGGTAACGGAGCCTGCCGCAGGGGAGTCAACCAGAGCAAGGGTGAGGTGTGCGCCGGGCTCTTCGAAGAGGACAATCTCCAAAGGCGTATCTGCCGTAGTGGTGCCGGTAACGTTCAGAGCCTCGGGACAAGCGTTCAGCGTGCCCTTAATGAACTGATAGGTGTAGTCGTACAGCATGCGTACCTTGGGATCGCTGGAGATAGCGCATTCGTAATAAACCGTCAGCTCCTGGTAGTACATATGCATACAGTTTTCCATGTAGCCGTAGGTAACGCCGCCTGCCAGATATTCCAGATAACGGTTGCGAAGCACCTCGTTCTGCATAGCGGTGGTGCCGATCTCGATCTCAATACCCGTGCCGTAGGAACGGATCAGGTAAGCCGCCTGCTGAATTCTGCCTTCGGGTACGTTGGTGTCGAACACGTAGCCGGGCTGCATACATACCATGTCGAAGGAGTAGTCCTTCCAGTTGCTTGCGCCGGGAGCGCAGTACCACGGGATCCAGGAGAGAGAGTAGCCTCTTGCGCGGGCAAGATCAGCGGTAGCGCGGATCAGGTCGGGCTGGCCGTCCTCGGGGTATACGCCCTCACGGTACCAGTAATAGCCTACGAACTCGATGTTCTGGAAGTTGTATTCCGCGAACTTCTCCTCGAAGGTCTTCATGTACCACTCGAAGGCCTTCAGACGCTTCTCTACGGTGTTGGTGCCGTCTACCTTGCCGTCGCCGTCGATGTCACCGAAGTTGGTGCCGTCGGGATCAAGGTCGTAGATGGTGACCACAACGCCGTACTTAAAGTCGGAGCCAAGGTTCAGCGCATCCTTTACCATGCCTGCGGCCTCTTCCAAAGCCAGCATATTGACGCCTTCCTCGAACATATTGTCGATGGTCCACTGCATATCCTTCATGTTGCCTTCGCCCAAGGGGTTGCGGCCGGAGGGGAGGCTACCGCTCATGAGGAACAGGAAGCTGTCGAACATGGTGTCCTTGATCTCGCCGTTCTCTACGTAAGCCAGATAGGGCAGCAGGGTGTCTACGGTGTAAACGTTTCTGTCGGCACGCTGATACAGCAAGCACAGATCCTCCGCGCCCTTCAAAACGGTTTCGCTGGGAGGCAGGTAGCCCAGAGCAGCCTCGTCTCTGTTGATAAAGCCTGCATCGGTGAGGGACAGCGCACCCTTCACGGAAGTGGTGCCGAAGGCCTCAAACTCACTGATACCACACCAGTTGCAGGTGTTGAAGGCGAAGCAGATGTATCTTGCCTTGACAGCCTTCTCCAGTGTGAGGGCAACGTCTACGGGCTTGTCTTCGCTTTCGGGCTCAACCTTGACCACGCCTGCGGTGTACCAGGTGTCACCGTCGGTGGAAAGGTAGACCGTTACGTCTGCGGGAGCCTGTACGCCCCAAGGCATACGGTGGTTGAACTGGGCGGTAAAGGTCTGTAAAGCTGCTTCCGCGCCCAGATCGAAATAGAATTCCATGGGAGCGGCGGTGCTTTGGAACTTGAAGTAGTGGCCGTTATGGATATTGTTGTCATCTACAAGGTTGGGGTTAGCCTTCCAGCCGTCGGTCAGAACCTTCAAATTCCAAGGGGAACGGCTGTCGGGGTTGGCGTTCTTTGCATCGGCGGGAACGTATACCTGCTGGATCAGACCTGCGAGCAGGTTCTTGGTCTCGGTGGAGGGGTTCTGCCAGGGAGTTTCTTCCTTGATGAAGACAACCTCGGGATACAGAGAACCGATGCCTTCCTTGCCGTCACGAACAAAGACGGAAGCCTCTTCCATCAGGTACATCTCCGTCTGGGTTGCCTCTACAGTGAAGCGAACGTATCTGCCGGAGGTGCAAGCGGACAGGGACAGGGGGTAATCGTAGGTGCTTTGACCGGAGGTGGGAGCGTAAACTCTGCCGATGTCGGTAAAGGTCTCGCCGTCATCACTGATGGCGTAGGTAACTGCTACGGGGAGAACGTTGCCGGAGGCATTGTTGGCGTAGCACAAAAGCTCAAAGCGGTAAAGGTCGTTGCGAACCTTGCCCAGATCCAGCACGATGGTGAAGCTTTCGCCGCCTGCGGTGCCCATCCATTTGCCGGTCTGGTAAAGGCCGGTGGCCTTACCGTCGGTCAGAGGAGAGCCTGCGTTGGGGAAACGTCTCAGCGCTTCTGCAGAAATGGTGTAGGAAGCACCTTCGCTGATGAGCTTCTTCATCTTGGTAGTGTCGGGAGCTTCGCCGGTGGCGGTGTAGCTGACAGTGCCCAGGTTGGCATAAGCATCCTTCACCATGGAAGCGAACAGCTCGTTGATGTTTACATCGGGCTCTTCGTCGGCAATCACTGCCACCTCGTCCAAGAACAGCCATGCGTTCTTGCTGATGACAAAGCGAATGTAACGAGCCTTGCAGTAGAACTCAGTGGTCAGGGTTGCTTCCAAACGGACACCCTCCACGAATTCGGGAATGGTCATTTCCCCTGCGGAGGTGTAGTTGTCGCCGTCCTCGGAGAAGGTAACCGCGATCTTTTCCGGGGGCATAAGGCCTGCATTGTGGGTGGAGAGGTAGCCCAGGGTAAACTGATACAGGGAATCGTAAACCTCACCCAGATCCACCACGATGACCATCATGGAGCTTCCCTGGCTGTGGAAGCCTGAGTAGGAAGCATCGTTATAGTCGGCGGAGGTGGCGGGACCGGTCTTGCCGTCCGTCAGCTCACAGCCGTAGGAGTCGGGGTATTTTTCGCCGGGAGTGGGGCTTACGGTATAGGTCTTACCCAAGCTGACCACGGAGGCTTGCGGGTTTTCTCTTACGGGAGTTTGAACCACTTCTTCCTCGGAAGAGGTACCCTCGGAGGAGGTGTCCTCGGAAGAGGAGGCGCTTTCCTCCAAAGAGGAAGCGGAGGAGCTTTCCGCAATGTCTTCGCTACAAGCGGAAAGCAGGGTGCTCAGCAACAGAGTTGCCAAAAGCAGCCAGGTCAAAAGCTTTTTCATGATAGGGTCTCCTTTTCTGCGATTTCTCGCGCTACGTATACACCGCTGGCGGAAGCATGGGAAAGGGAATGGGTGATGCCGCTTCCGTCACCGATGACGTACAATCCTTTATACTTACTTTCCAGGCGGTCGGTGAGCTCAACTTCCATGTTGTAGAACTTGACCTCCACGCCGTAAAGCAGAGTATCGTCGTTTGCCGTACCGGGGGCGATACGGTCCAGGGCATAGATCATCTCGATAATGCCGTCCAAAATACGCTTGGGGAGTACCAAGCTCAGGTCTCCCGGGGTTGCCGCCAAAGTGGGGCGCACCAGCCCTTCCTCCACGCGCTTCTCGGTACTGCGTCTGCCGCGCACCAAATCGCCGAAGCGCTGAACGATGACACCGCCGCCCAGCATATTGGAAAGGCGGGCAATGCTCTCGCCGTAACCGTTGCTGTCCTTAAAGGGCTCGGAGAAATGCTTCGCCACCAGCAGGGCAAAGTTGGTGTTCTCCGTCTTCATGGCAGGATCCTCGTAGCTGTGGCCGTTAACGGTGACGATACCGTTGGTGTTCTCGTTGACCACGATGCCGTTGGGGTTCATACAGAAGGTACGCACGTTGTCCTCAAACTTCTCCGTGCGGTAGACGATCTTACTCTCGTAAAGCTCGTCGGTGAGGTGAGAGAAGACCACAGCGGGGATCTCTACACGTACGCCCAGATCCACGCGGTTGGATTTGGTGGGAATGCCCAGCTCCTTGCAAACGGATTCCATCCATTTGCTGCCGCTTCTGCCTACGGAGACCACGCAGTCCTTACAGAAATAGGTCTCTTCGTCGGTGGTGACGGCGTAGCCATCCTCTGTCTTGCGGATGTGGCGGACGGGAGTGTCAAAATAGAAGTCCGTCTTATCCTTCATGTGGTTGTATAAATTCTCCAGCACCACGTAGTTGATGTCCGTACCCAAGTGGCGCACGGAGGCATCCAAAAGCTTCAGCTTGTTCTGGATGCACAGCTTTTTGAAGCGGGTGCCTGCGGTGGAATACAGCTTGGTCCCCTCGCCGCCGAAGGCCATGTTGATCTCATCCACATAGTGCATCAGCTCCAAAGCCTTCTTTTTGCCGATATGCTCGTAGAGAGTTCCACCGAAATCGTTGGTAATGTTATACTTGCCGTCGGAAAAAGCACCTGCTCCGCCGAAGCCGCTCATGATGGAACAGCTTTTACAACCGATGCAGGACTTCACCTTTACGCCGTCGATGGGGCACTTTCTCTTTTGTAGGGAATGGCCCATATCAAAAACGGCAACCTTCTTTTCGGGGGCAAGCTTTTGCAGCTCGAAGGCAGAGAAAATGCCTCCGGGACCTGCGCCGATGATGATTACGTCATACTGCATAAACGTTCTCCTTGCTCAGGCAATAGGATGTATCCATTATAACGGAAAAAATCTCAAATGTCAACACGTGGAAAATCTTATTTTTTCTTATTTTTTTCTTGCAATACAAGGAAAGATATGGTATAAATAGAGCAAAGGAAGATTATTTTCGTCTAAACGCCCGCAACGGAGGATTTTATATGGAGCTGAAGTCTAAAAACAACTATTATACCCCGTATCAGTACAAAAAAGTACCGAAAAAGTTTTTTGTGAAAAACGATCCGGATTACCGCACGGTGAAGAACTTGCTTTCCGGTAAAAAGTACGCGGTTGTTTCCTACGGCGGCATGGAGGAGGTCTATTGCTGTGCACAGTACAACACTCCCGATACCGAGAGCCGTCTTACCGACGGCGTGTTGGCTGAGCGTGCTACCTTTGAAGATCCTGCGTGGGTTCGTTTTTCCCGCGGGGTTGCCCGCAGCATCATCTTTGACATCGGCGGCATCGCTTCCGTTAGCGAGTTTTGTATCCGCCTCTTGAAGGAGAAGGCTACCGCCGTCAGATTACCCAACAACGTGTCCTTTGACGTTTCCGAAAACGGCGTGGATTTTGAGACGGTGGCATTGCTGGACGATC
>JAFYNA010000078.1 GCA_017549925.1 Clostridia bacterium
GCAAGGTGTTTGAGGGAGCGTCACTCTCCTCGGTGTTCGGTGGAGTAAAATGCGACCTGCGAAACGCCATCATTGAGAAGAACTGCGTTTTGAAGGTGACCTCCGTCTTTGGCGGCGCTACCATTCTGGTGCCTTCTACGGTGAACGTGAGGGTGGCGGCAAACGCCGTGTTCGGCGGCGTTACCAATCATACCGTCTGCACCGAGGGCAACGCTGTGACCTTGACCATTACCGGGGATTGCGTCTTTGGTAGCTTGAAGATCGAGTAAGAAAAAACAGAACAAGTGCCTCGGGCTTACGCTCGGGGCACTTGTTTTTGCATAGGGGAAGACAGGGAGGGAATCCAGCAGGGCAGAGGCCGTTTTAGCGAGAGGAACCTCATCCACCACCACGAGAGAGTGCCAAGCAAACAGTCGTGGGCATTTCCGTCTCGTGTTGGTCCCCCTTCCCCGCAGGCGGGGAAGGTAGGCTTGCTTCGCAAGCGGACAAAAGCTTTCTATATTTTCTCGCCACAGTTTCGGCTACGCACGATTGAAATCATTTTCCAACTCCCGAAGGGAGTTTCTTGCCTTCCCCACATCGTGGGGAAGGTGGCGCTCGGCTTGCCGAGTGACGGATGAGGTTCTGTAAATTTAGCCGATTGAAAAGTTTTTCGTGATTTTTTTGTTGTTACGGGAGAGGCGTTCCGAAATCTCGATTTCGACGTCCGATATGTTATCTTCCAATTCGTAAGCGACTTCAACACTTATAGTTGTGCCCTTTTTGATCTCTTTAAATTGGTTCTCTATGGAGAAGTCTTCGACTGCAATGGGAGTCAAGGACGAGCTTAAACGGATCCCATTTTGGAAAGCGTAGTCATTGATCATTCCGGAGAAACTAGCGGGCTCGTCGCTCTTGTTGGTAAAAGTGTATTTAACGACAATAAAGGATTGCCCTAGAAAATTGGTGGACAGACGGAATTCTTCGATAACGACGCTGCAATTTTCCAGCGACTGCGGGTCATCGATTCGGGTGCAAGAACAGAGCGCAAACAGAAGGACTGCTAGTAGAACTGTGATAGATAATACTTTTTTCATATAGCTCTCTCCATTTTTCGCTTTTTACAAATTCACTTCCATGCCGTCGTTTGCCATGGTGATCTTCATGGCGGGGAGGGCTTTGGCAAGCTCCATAATATGGGGGACGTTCCAAGGGGCGTAGTGGTTCACGATGACCCGCTTGGGAGCAGCCTGCTCCAAGAAGGGCTTGTATTCCGTGGCGGGGAAGTGTGCGCCCTCGCAGATGATCAGATCTGCGTCTCCCGCGAGGGAAGCAGGGAAATCCAAGTGGGGTCTCTGCATATCTCCGGTGAACAGCACCGCTTTTCCCTCCGCCTCCAGGCGGTAGGCGAAGGAGCTTTGGGTGTGCTGTGTGGGCACTGCCGTGACCTTCAGAACGCCGTCGTCGTAGAGATAGCCTTCCGTCACTTGGCGGTAATCCAGAGCCCGTGTAGCATGGCAGGAAAGGGCGATCCAATCCGTGACGACGTCCTTCCCGGCCAGCAGGGGGAGATAGATGGCGGGGTTTGCTCCGGTGTAATACCAGCTGATGAGATCCGCAAAATGGATCAGCCCGTTGGTGTGATCACCGTGCATATGGGTGATGAAGATGCCCTTCACCGCTTCCACGGGGATGCCGCGGTCGGTAAGGTCACAGATGGCCATGACTCCCATATCCACAAAGTAGATCCGCTCGCCCACCGTGACCATGGCGCAGGAGCATCTTCTATGGGGTTCGGGAATGCCGTGGCTGGCACCCAGAAAGGTTATCTTCATGCTTTTTTCTTGCGTGCGAAGAGAATGGCAACACCGGCAACGATAGCGGCGGCTACAACGCCCAGAATGATCCAGAGGGTTGCATTGCCATCGTCGGTAGCGGCAGGAGTGCTTTCCTGAGAGGTTGCGGCAGGGGTGGATTCCTCGGTAGAGGTTTCTTCCTCGGTGGAAGTCTCTTCCTCGGAGGTCTCTGCCTCACTGCTTTCCTCAGTGCTGCTTTCGCCGCCTACGGGAGGCTGTTCGGTAGCGGTACCGTAAACGGCCGCCTCGGAGGACCAGCAGAACTTCTTATTACCGTCGGTGAGGGTGTAGGTGAATTTTACGTAGCGAGCCTCTACCTCTTCCTCGAGAAGCAGGGTGAACAGCTTGCCCTTCCATTCGCCGGAAGCTTCCAAATCCTCGGGAGTTGCTTCGCCCAGGGAGGTGAAGGACTTGCCGTCGGTGCTGACGTCGATGGCGATGGTGGAGCTTTCGGGGTTGGGAATGCCCCAAGTGCCGCCCCAAAGGTCAGCCTTGAATGCTTTCAGCTTAAAGATTGCTTCCAGGTCAATGGTGATGGAGGTGGTGCCGCTGGCATCGGACCAGCAACCAATGGAGGTTTCGTCGCCTGCGGAGGCGAAGGTGCCGTCGGTACGCTTGCCAAGGGGCAGGCCGTTGTCTGCCGCGTCGGTCCACTTGCCGTCGTAAACGCTGCCCACGACCTTGTAGGACTTATCCTTGGAAACGAGCTCGTATTTCTTGCCGTCGATGGTAATGGAGGTGTCCTTTTCGGGAAGCTCAAGACCTTCCTCAGCAACCTTTACCGCGCAATCCTGCAAAGCGGCTACGGTAGCGGCGGGGAGGTTTGCGGTGTAGGTATTGCCTACGGGGTTGATGCCCAGGTAAGCTTCCAGCCAGGTAGCGGCGATGAGGTAGCTACCCTCGCAGGAGTGGTGACCCAGGTCCTCTGCCAGCAGGTTGATATCGGGGTATTCTCTGCGGCAGATGTTGAACGCGCCGGTTACGTTGGCGACGGGGAGATCGAAATCCTTAGCCAGACGGGGATAGTTGCTGTAATGGCGCTGGGTGCCCTCATCCCCGGTGGAATAGCGCATGTAAAGAACTGCCTGTGCGCCGTTGGCTTCGATCAAGGGGATGATCTTGTCCAAAGCGGCCTTGGACATAAAGTAGTCCGCACTTGCGGCGTCCTGCAGAACGACGTAGTCGTACTTGGTGGTGTTCAGCTTGTTGCGGAGGGCTTTGCCTCTCTCGTGGCTTGCATCAGCAAACTCGGAAAGGAACGCGCTGCCGTAGGTGCAGTATTCTACCACGATCTCCTTGCCTGCGGCGGCGGCCATAGCCTTGAACTTGATGGGAGTACCGTTGAAGTAGGTGGTGGAGTTGCCCACGAAGAGGAAGCGGGGCGCATCCTCGGAGGGCTTCTCGGGATCGTCGTAACGGATGGTCAGAGTCTTAGCACTCTTGTCGTAGCTGCCGTAAACGGGATAAGTGGTGGACATGGTGGCGTTGTACAGCATAGCGCCTTCCATGGCGGTGGTGAAGCAGGCCTGCAAGCCCTGCGTACCGGAGGCAAAGGCGATCATAAAGCCGCCTGCGGGGATGCTCACAAAGCTCTGGCAGGAACCGTTGGTTCCGTCGGGGTTGGCAACCAAGTCGCCGCCCGCTTCCACAAGGAGACCGTCCTTGTTGAAGATCATCAGCTTGGAATAACGGAAACCGTAGTCCTCCGCTCTGATCACACGGGTCTCGTTGGTGTCATTGGGATACAGAATGATACCACCACCGGTTTTCACATCGAAATCTTTGATGGTGTAGGTGTTCTCGTGGTCATAGCTTGCCGCCATAGGCATCAAGGTTGCAAAGGTGGGGGCCAGCAACGCCAGAACCAGCAGGGAGATGAAAGTTTTCTTCATGGATGATTTCCTCGCTTTCTTTACTTGGAGACAGTATACTTTATTTTGGAGCAAATGTCAATAAGAGGCGGATTTTTCCCCGAGTTGCACAGAAATGATGGGGTATAAATATACACTTTATACAATAGTGCGGGAAGAGAAAACAAAAGTTTTTTTGAAAAAATGTGCGCTACCTATTGAATTTTTTGAAAAAAAGATTATAATATTTCTGTGATATGGAAAATGCGGATAGTTCGGCATTTTATGAACGTTATCAACCGCCCGTTACTGCGGGCTATAGAAGGGAAGAACCTATTTTATGGAACAAAAAGAGAGAAGAGTCGGCACGATTTCCCGC
>JAFYNA010000079.1 GCA_017549925.1 Clostridia bacterium
TCCCTGCGCCGTTCGAAATCTGGATGTGCGGATTGCGGGTTGCGGTGACGTTTCTGCCATGAGCCTCAGCGGGGACGTTTCTGTGTCCATCTCCGGTTGCGGTAACGTGAGCTGCAGTGGCGGCGAGGTGGGCTCTTTGCAGATCAGCTGCAGCGGTAGCGGAGACCTTTGCGCAGACCGTCTTACTGTGGAGAACGCAGACATCAACCTTCACGGTAGCGGGAGCGTGACCTTGGGCAGGATCAAGGGCAAATCCGTGGAACGCCTTTCCAAGGACGCCAAGCTCACCGTAAAACAAAGAGGATAAAGCATAACAAAAAAGAGACCTTTCCGGTCTCTTTTCGTTTTCTTATTTCAACAGCTTTTTCTTGATCTTCTTCAAGGTCTTTTCAACGGTCTTTTCCTCGTAATCGGCATACAGATCAAAGTTGCTGAAGGTGCCGCCCTCGTCACCCGACCAACCGATGAGCCATTGCCCCTTGAGATCGTCCGACAGAGTATCGCTGTCCGACTTGAAGCGGAAGATGGAATACTCTTCGTCCGTCTTGACCTTGCCCAGGTATTCGATCTCGTCCGGCTCTTGGCCCAGCTCCGTGGGGTATACCAACCAGTGTACCAGGTCACTCTTTGCCAGGTATTCCGGTGTTGCCAATTCCGCAGGGAAGTCGGACAGAGCGTTATGCTTTTGCAACGCGGAATATGTGAGGCCTGCATACACCAGATCTTTGGCAAGCGCCGTTACCACGCCATCGGGGATCGTTTTTCCCGCTTCCAGCAGGGTTTCTAAAGCGTAGTAGTTGATGTGGTTCTTTCCCAGTTTCAGCACGTCGTAAAGCAGGGAAATCAAGGTGTCATTTGCGAAATACTTGGCGAGATCACAGACGATCTCCAAATTGTTCAGAATTGTATCGTCAAGGTCTCCTCTCAAATAACGGCTGATCTCGGAGGCGATGTGATCCCCGAAAACCTGCTTGGAATCTGTAGGAAGGCCGCCAATCTCTGCTTTGTAGTGCAACAGACCCTGGAACACTTGCCCGCGGTGGTATTCGTCGGTCAGCGGACGAACGCACTCCAAAAGGCGTTCCACATCCTCTTTGGCGTTTTTCTTCTCCTTGAAGATCGCATCCACGGCGTTTTCCACAAACCGTTCCTTCTGAACTAATTCCACCAATGCCTGGATCTCCTTCAGGCTTTCTGCGGGGATCTCCGCGGGGGAGTTGTGGGTGAGCATCACGATTCCCAGCAAGCTGTCCTCGTAGCAGAAGATCTCGTCCTTCTCTTTGTAGGAGGTGACGGAGGGGATCAGGGAAAGCAGCTTGCTGACTTCTGCCAAAGCAAAGGCGGCCAGCTCCTTTTTGTCCTCTGCGTTTGCCTTGACCTTCCCGCCTTGAAAGGCGTTGAGAAGATAGGCCAAAAAGTTGTTCTTTTGTGTGTAGCTTGTTTGTTCGCGGATACCTTCAATGATAGGCGTAAAGGTTGCCATAGTCGTTCCCCCAAATATAGTTTGATATGGAAAGTATAGCATAGCTTCCCCGAGATGTCAATCCTTTGTGTGCGCATAACAAAAAAGAGACCTTGGCGGTCTCTTTTCTTTGTCAATTCAAACCCTTGTATTCCAGATATTCTTCCAGGCACATACCCAGCTCGTGCATTTCCGTAGCGGCGGTTCTGCCCACGTAGCGGAAGTGCCAGGATTCGTATTTGATCCCCGTTACGTCCTGCTTGTCTGCGGGATAGCGAAGCACAAAGCCGAAACGGTAGCAATTCTCCTCCAACCAAATGGCGGCGGGAGTGCCGTCAAAGGTGTTGTTGGTGTCGATCTGGTTGTGCATATCCACGCACAGCCCGCTTTGGTGCTCGCTGGTGCCGGGAGGGTTGGAGTAGGTGGCTACCAAGGCGTAGATCCGTTCCTCCGTCCAATCGGGGTGTCTCGCCCGCTCGTCGGCCAAATAGTTGTTAAACAGTGTGGACTGCACCGAATAGGAGCGGTATCCGTTGGAAACCTTAATATCTCCGTGCCCGTACATGGCGGCTTCGTCCAGGAAGGCCTCCAAGGCCTTTTCGGCGTATTCACGCAGGTAGGAGTAGTAGCTGGGTCTGCCGGCACGCATATCCTCGATATAGATCAGATCGTCGGGGACGTAGTCCTTACCCAAGGGTGCCTTGGGGCTGACCAACAGCAGATACTCTGAGGCATCCGCGGGGTCGATATACTTTTCAAACTGCACCAGATCCACGGAATAGCGGAGCCCGATGTAGGACTCGTATTCACGGGTGGAACCAAGCTGAGGGATCTCACCGCCAAGGCCCGGCTCGGGTTCGGGAAGGGGCTCGGGGATGGATTCCTCGGAGCTTTCCTCCGGAAGGGAGATATCCGGCTCGAAGCTTTCTCCGTGAGAGGGCTCCTCGGAGCGTTCCTCCACAGAGGGATCGCTTTCCTCCGTCACAGCTTGGGAAGAGCTTTCCGCCACGGGCGGGAGCGCGGTTTCGGAGATGGCCAACACCGCGATGGCCACTGCCAAGCCTACGGCCAAAACGCACAGCGTCAGTGCGACGGCAAGGTAGGGAGAATTTTTCTTTTTCTTCGCCATATTATACCAATGCTTCCTTTGCGCAGGAGAGCACTTCTTCTGCGGCGGATTTCAGATCGGGCTGACCCATGACGCTGCTGCCTGCCACCAGCACGTTGGCACCGGCACGGACACAGTCTGCGGCATTGCCCTTGCCTACGCCGCCGTCCACCTGGATGTCAAAGGCGAGACCTTGTGCCTCACGCTCCTTTACCAGCCACTCCACCTTGGGGAGCATATCTGCCATGAACTTCTGTCCGCCAAACCCGGGCTCTACCGTCATGATCAAAACCATGTCGCACAGGGGGAGAAGCTCCTTCAGCACCTCTACGGGAGTGCCGGGCTTTACGGAGATGGCGGCTTTCACGCCTGCGGCGCGAATCTGCTCCAAAACGGCGCGGGGATCCTTGGTTGCCTCGTAATGGAAGGTGATCAGCTGGGCGCCTGCGCCTACGTAATCCGCGATGTACCGTTCGGGACGGTCGATCATCAGATGTACGTCAAAGAACAGATCGGTGCAAGCCCGCAGGGATTTGATTACGGGCGTGCCAAAGGAGATGTTGGGCACGAACAGCCCGTCCATTACGTCCAAATGGATGTATGCGGCACCGCCGTCCTTGATCTGCTGTAATTGTTCCCCCACCTTGGAGAAATCTGCGGCCAGCAAAGAGGGTGCCAAAATCACGTCTTTTTTCATAACAAAACTCTTTCTGCGTGTATAAAATATAATGTAGCAATTTTTCGCGGCAAAAAAGCGGGGCGGAAGGATGTAAAATCCGCGCAGGAGATAACGAAAAAACCGTCTTGCTTGCCGTTGCTGATATATTATATACCCAAAGGGGAAAAATGTCAATCAAAACACGTTGGAAAGGGAAAATTTTTCTTTCGCGCGGATATCCCGCAGGCAGGTAAAGAACCGTTCCTTGGCGGCTTGGTACGCCGCGGGGTTGGTTTTGCTGTATGCCAAGGCCTCCCGCAGGGCGGATTCTGCCGCCAGCAGGTCTGCCTCGTGGACGGTAAGTGCCAGGAACGGCTCTGCAATCAAAAACTCCTCCAAGGCTTCCGCAAAGCGATCCCGGGCTCCCAGATCCAGGAGCAGGCCGATTTTGGCGTCCAAATATAGTGCGTTGACCACCGCAAAGCCGATGACGAGGCAGAGCAAAAGGAGGGCAACCAGAACGTTCTTCATTGGGATTCTCCCTTGGTCTGATTGGAGGTGCTTTCGCCCCCTGCGGGGAGAACGCTCATGTTGCCCGTAGGCTCTAAGATCACCTTATCGACCTCCTCCAGCCCGGTGTAGCCGTTGCTGCGGATTTGGGAAAGAACCTCCTCCCTGGAAATACGGGTGCGGAGCAGGTTCTGCTGGACGTAACTGCCGTTTTCTACCAAGGGAATGGGCTTCCCCTCCAGAAAATGGCGGAAGTGGGTGCTTTTGATACAGAGCATGGAGAGGATCACCTCAAAGGAGCCGATGCAGAGCAGGGGAAGGATGCCGTAGAGCAGGGGGATATCCGGATCGGTCATGGGAAAGACGGCGGCTTGGGAGAGGAGCATGGCGGAAATGAACTCCGTCATTTGCAATTCTCCGATCTGTCGCTTTCCCATCAGACGGACGATACATAACAGAAGCAGGTAAGAGATCCCCGTGCGGAATAGGATTGCGGTCATGAAAAACACTCCTTTCAGCTATAGTTTGGACAAATGGATTTCTGTGTATGCAATCTGCACAAAAACAAAGTGTTTCGTTTGTTGAAATGTGTTGAAAAATAGGGCTTGACAAATTGGCTTTTCGGTGCTAAAATAGTCCTCACGCGCCGGGGGAAACCCCAAGCGAGACAAGGAAAACCGCGAGAAAAAGTTTTTTGAAAAAGTTTTGAAAAACCTATTGACAAAAGCGAAATCTTGTGGTATTCTAATCAGGCTGTCCCCGCTGAGGGGTATAGCGAGACGGACATTGAAAACTGAACAACAAAGAGTACAAAGTAAAAGATTGTACACGTATGTATCACAAGATATATATGGAACTCGTTGATTTCTTTTAAACTTTAAGTAAGCAGAGCA
>JAFYNA010000080.1 GCA_017549925.1 Clostridia bacterium
GCCTCCTGCCGCCATGCGGTAAACCATGGTCACAGCCAAAGATGCCAAAAGGGTAAGCAACGCTCCGCCCCAAAGATACCCTGCCGCAGAGAAAATGCTTTTTACCGTCTTATTCTTCATACGTAGCTCCGATCGATCTCCACCACGGCGAAGTAGTTGGGATCCAAGGTGCTGATCTTCTCTCCGATCAGCCGCTTCATCTCCTTATCGCACTCCTTGCATTCAAAGGGGATCACCGCGTCGAAAATGAGATTGGTATGGGTATTGCCCACCACCATACGGAAGTCGTGGATGGTGATCTGGCAATGGATCTCGCGGAGAAGCTTCTCCACCTGCACCCGCAGGGCGTGAACCGCCTCGTCGTCGGTGGCGATGGGATCCATGTGGATCACCGCGTCGCAGCGCAGATTGTCCCGCAGCTCCTTCTCGATGCGGTCAATGGCATCGTGCATCTCCAGAATGTCCGCATCCGCAGGCACCTCGGCGTGCAGGGAGATCATGGTTCTGCCCGGGCCGTAATCGTGCACCACCAGATCGTGGATCCCGCTGACGCAGGGCTGGGCAAACACGATGGCTGTGATGCGGTCGATGTATTCCTTATCGGGAGCTTTGCCCAAAAGGGGATCCACCGTCTCCTTGGCGGCGCGCAACCCCGAGAACAAAATAAACCCGGAAACCGCCAAGCCGCAGTACGCGTCCAGCTGTAACCCCGTGAAGCGGGAGATCAGAAGGCAGGCCAAAACCGTGCCCGTGGCGATGCAGTCGGAAAGGCTATCGGTGCCCGTTGCCTTCACTGCGGCGGAATCGATCTTCTTGCCGATGGCGAAGTTATAGTACGCCATGTAAAGCTTTACCGCCACGGAAAGGGCCAAGATCACCACAGCGGTGACAGAAAAGGTGACTTTCTCCGGCGAGAAGATCTTCTGCAAGGAGGATTTCCCCAGTTCAAAGCCCACAAGGAGGATCAGCATGGACACCAAAAGCCCCGCCAAATACTCCATTCTGCCGTGACCGAAGGGGTGATCCTTATCCGCCTTCTGCTCCGAGAGGCGGAACCCGATGAGGGTGATCACCGAGGAGGCGGCATCCATAAAATTGTTAAAGGCATCCGACACTACGGAGATGGCGCCGCTGATCAACCCCGCAAACAGCTTACAGCCGAACAGCAGCAGGTTGAAGACGATCCCCGCCACGCCGCAGAGCGTTCCGTAAGCGGAACGGACGGCAGGATCGCGGGTATTCTCGCTGTCCTTGATGAACAGCTTTACAAAAAATCCAATCACAAAAGTTCCCCCAAGCGCGTTATACCAAACCCATAGCGAATTCTACGGCAATGGCTACCACTACAACCAAAGCGGAGATCACAAAGCCATGCACCATGGGCGCAATGCCGGAACGCTTCATATCCTTCACGCCGGTGTTCAAGCCAATGGCGGCCAATGCCGCTACCATCAAAAACTTACTGATCTCCTTCAGCGCAGAGGCCAGCTGGGCAGGGATCAGCCCGAAGCTGTTCACCGCAGACATGGCAAGGAAGCCCAAAATGAACCAAGGAATGATCTTGGTCACAGAGAAGGAGGCCTTGAGCTGTTCGGTTTCCCCCTTTGCGGATGCTTCCTTACGCTTTAAGCGCAGGTTGATCAAGGCAAAGGTGATCACCGTGGGAATGATGGAAAGGGTGCGGGTCAGCTTTACCATGGTGGCAAAATCCCCCGCCGCCTCGGAATAGGCATAGCCCGCCGCCACCACGCTGGAGGTGTCGTTCACCGCAGTGCCCGCCCACAGGCCGTAGGCCATATCGGAAAGCCCCAGCCACTGCCCCATCAAAGGAAACAGCAGGATCATAGCCATATCGAACAGAAAAGTAGCGGACATGGCATAGGCCACGTCGCGATCCTCCGCATCGATCACAGGAGCAATGGCGGCAATAGCAGATCCGCCGCAAATGCCCGTACCCGCAGAGATCAGGTTGGAAAGCTTCCAGTTGATCTTCAACGCCTTACCCACCAAATAGCCACCGCCGAAGCAGGTCAGCAGAGTGAATACCATGACGCACAGAGAAAGCTTGCCTACGTTTAAGATCACCGTTACGTTCAAGCCCGCACCCAAGAGGATGATGGCAAACTTCAAGATCTTCTTGGAGGTAAATTTCAGTCCCGGAGCAAGGGCCTTGTTGAGCCCGCGCTTACCGTACAAAAGACGGTTAACTCCCATACCGATAAACAGCGCCAGCACAGATGCTCCGATCAAATGAATGGGCAAAAGCCACTCGATCAGCTTCGCCACCCCCGCCACGCAAAGGGCGAGAACAGCACCGGGGAGCAGCGCTCCCGTTTTCTTGAAAATGCTCATAAAAAGTTCCTTACCGCAGTTTGTTCAGTCTATCGGAGTTGGCGATGACGATAAGCTTCATGTCACCGTCCAAAACCGTGTCGGGGCGTACGTTCACGTCCACGGAAGCCCCCTTGCGGATGGCAACCACGTTGACGGCGTATTTCTTGCGCAGGTTCAATTCCAGGATGGATTTCCCCGCCCATTCCTCCCGCACGTCCAGCTGGATCATAGACACCCCGCGGGAAAGCTCCATGAGATCCACAAAGCCGGAACTTAACAAGTTCTTGGCCATGCGTACCCCGGATTCACTCTCCGGGAACACCACGCGATCCGCGCCCACACGGGTGAGGATCTTCTTTTGCAGTTCGTTGGCACATTTGACGATGACGTTCTTGACCCCCAGCTCCTTGCAAAGAGTGGTGGTCAGCACAGAGGCCTCCAGGCTGTTGGCCATGGCCACGATCACCACGTCAAAGCCTGCGATGCCCAGACGGTCCAGCACCTCGGGGTCGGTTACGTCGGCGCACTTACAAAGGGGGATCTCCCCGCTGACGGCGTTGACCACCGCCTCGTTTGCATCCACCGCCAAAACCTCTGCTCCGCTTGCCACAAGCTCCTTTGCCACGGCGTAGCCGAATCTTCCCAAGCCGAACACGGCGTAAGATTTATAAATGCTCATAGCCATCTTCCTTTCTATGGTTACCCGACGGAGATCTCCTCCGTGGGCTCTTTGATGATGTTTTGATTTTTCCGCTTACGGTTGAAGGCCAGGGCCAGAGAAATATGCCCTACCCTGCCCAGATACATGGTTACAATGACGATCAGCTTCCCTGCCGTATTCAGGAAAGGGGTCAGATTGCGGGTCAAGCCCACGGTGCCCACGGCACTGGCCGTCTCGTAGAGAATATCCATAAAGGGCGCCGTCGTCACCGCGGCCAAGGCAACGGTGGAGACCAGCAGAACCCCAAAGGACAGACAGCACACCCCCACCGCCTTCCGCAGGGAATCCTGGGAGATCCGTCTGCCGAAAAGGGAGGTATGATCCTTGTTTTTCACCGTGGAGACGGTGGCGGCTATCAGCACCGCCAAGGTCACGGTCTTGACGCCTCCCGCCGTTCCCACGGGAGAACCGCCGATGAACATCAGCACCAAGGACACCGCGGCAGAGGCATCGGTGAGGCTCTGCTGGGGCAGGGTGAAGAACCCTGCGGTGCGGGTGGTCATGGACTGGAAGAAGGCGGTTTGCAATTTATCAAACAGCGAAAGTCCCCCCATGGTGGCGGGGTTGCCGTATTCCAAGCAGAAGAACACCGCCGTACCGCCAAGGAGCAATGCCGCCGTGAAGGTCAATGCGATCTTACTGTGCAACGTCAAAAAGCGGAAGGTACGCAATCCCTTGCGGGGAAGCTCCTTCAGCACCCGCAGAAGATCCCACCATACCACAAAGCCCAAGCCGCCCAAGATCACCAAGGCGGAGGTAGTAAAGTTCATCAGGGGATGCAGGGCGTAGTCCGCAAGGCTGTTCTCCGAGAGGATGTCGATGCCCGCGTTACAGAAGGCGGAGACGGAATGGAACACCCCGTACCAAATGCCCACGGCACCGTATTGGGGGATGAACACCGTCATGTACAAAAGCGCTCCCGCGCCCTCCACCGCCAATGTGCCCCAGATCACCTTCTTCACGAACCGCATCAGCCCCGAGAGGGTGTTGAGGTTGAAGGCGTCCTGCAAAAGCAAGCGGTCGGAAAGCCCCATTTTGCGGTTCAGCGCCAGCATAAAGCCTGTCATTACCGTGATGACGCCCAAGCCGCCCACTTGGATCAGCACCAAGATCACCACCTGCCCGAACACGCTCCAGGTGGAGACGGTGGGCAGAGTCACCAAGCCCGTAACGCAGGTGGAGGTAACGGCGGTGAACAGCGCATCCACGTAGGGCACGGACTGACCGCTTTTTGTGCTGATGGGAAGCGCCAGCAAAAGACTCCCCAAAAGGATCACAGCCAGAAAGCTGAGCATAATGATCCGCGTGGTGGTGAAAAACGAGTTCTTCACAAAAGGCGCCTCCTTTTCTAAAAAGATATAAACAGTATACTGCATTTCCGCCAATTTGTCAAGAACCGTCTTTCCTCTGCCGCGTATACTGAAACCAGGACGTAAAAACGAAATCAAACGGAGGTTTTGGAGTTATGGATCTGTTTTTGCAGGCAGGGGGCTGTCTCCTTCTGCCCTTTATCGGTACGGCCATAGGTGCCGCCGCGGCCTTTCTGCCCTTGAAAAAGCTGTTCGGCGGACGCACCCTTTTGGGCTTTGCCTCGGGGGTCATGCTTGCCGCCGCGGTATGGTCGCTGTTATTGCCCGCGGAGGAGATGGCTTCTGCCGCAGGCTCTCTCGGCTGGGCTCACGCGGCGGGAGGCTTTTTGTGCGGCGCGGGGTTTTTGCTGTTAGCGCGGGGGCTGGCATCCCGCGGGGAGGAAAAAGGAAATGCCTCCGGGGAGAAAAAAGCATCCCTACTCTTCTTTGCGGTGACTCTACACAATCTCCCCGAGGGGATGGCGGTGGGGGTTGCCCTGGCGGGAGCTTTGGCGGCAGACTCCCCCTTGACCATGGGAGAAGCCTTCGCCTTGGCATTGGGCATCGCCATTCAAAACCTGCCGGAGGGGGCTGTGGTGGCATCCCCCGAGGACTCCTCCGGAAAAGCCTTCGGGCGGGGGGTGCTTTCCGGAGTGGTGGAGCCCTTGGGGGCTCTTTTGGCATGGGGGCTGGTGAGTATTCTGACCCCGCTGTTGCCCTTTATCCTCTCCTTTGCCGCAGGCACCATGGCGGGGGTCACGGTGTGTGAGCTGATCCCCGAGGCGGTATCCCACAAGGAGGGGGTTCCCGGCACGGTGGGGGCTTGCTTTGGCTTTGCCTTGATGATGGCGTTGGATATGGCGCTTTGAAAAAGAGCTTAAGGGGGCGTTCTTTCGAAAAAGAACACCCCCTTAAGAATCCCCCAAGAAACCGAATTTTAAGTTTTTAAAAGGGCTTTCCTCTTAAAGAAAGCCCCTTAAAGCGTACTATTTACAATAACTTCTTCCGCAGCTCCTCGGGGGACATGGAAGACAGATAGGCGGGAGGCAGGTCGAACATGGTGAAGCAACCGCTCTTCCCCTCCTTTGCCAAACGGTACACACCTCTTGCGGAGGCTACCAACGCCCCTGCGGTGAACTCGGGGTTGGAGTCCAGCTTGATGCTGTACTCGATCACGTGGGAATGCTCCTTGTCAAGCCCCGTCACACCGGTGCGGATGACGCTTCCTCCGTGGGGAAGCCCTGCGTGATCCCGCTTCAGCTCCTCCATGGAGAGAAAATGCACGGTGGTATCGTAATCTGCAAAATAGTTGGGCATGGTCTTGATCTCGTTCTCGATGCGGGCAAGGTCTGCACCCTCCGCCGCCACCACGTAGCACTCGCGGGTGTGCTTTTCACGGGTGGTCAGCGCGGGCTGACTGCCGGAGCGTACCTGCGCCACCGCTTCCTCCACGGGAACGGTGTACTGGCGGGCATCCAAAACGCCTTCGATACGGCGGATGGCATCGGAATGTCCCTGGCTGACCCCTCTGCCCCAGAAGGTGTAGTCCTTCCCCTCGGGGAGGATGGCAGAGCTGTAAAGTCTTGCAAGGGAGAACATACCGGGATCCCAGCCTGCGGAGATCACGGCGCAGTGGCCTGCCTTCTTGGCCGCCTCGTCCACCGCGGCAAAGTGAGCGGGGATCTTGGCGTGGGTGTCAAAGCTGTCCACCACGTTAAAGTCTGCCACGTAAGCGGGGGTCTGTGCGGGCAGATCCGTAGCGGAGCCGCCGCAGAGGATCATCACGTCGATCTTGTCCTTGTATGCGGCAAGGTCGTCCAGAGAAACGGCCTTCACCCCCGTGAGGGTGGTCACCTTGGCGGGGTCGCGGCGGGAAAATACCGCCACAAGCTCCATATCTTCATTCTGACGGATGGCGCATTCCACGCCCCGTCCTAAATTACCGTAGCCTAAAATACCAATGCGAATGGTCATAAAAATTGCCTTTCTTCTGTAAAGGATCGTTAGGGAAATTATATCTCCTGAGATTATATCTCCTAAGCCCCCATTTGTCAAGAGGGAAAACAGAAAAAAGGCCTCCCCTTTCGGAGAAGCCTTTTCGATTACCATACTTATTTTGTGGGATCCTTGAAGAACGCTACGGTCTCGTCCAAAGCGGCCTGTGCGGCACTCTGCTTCGCCTCGTACTGAGAGGAGAAGGTGCCTACGGGCTGGGAAGCCATGGTCTGCAGCAGGGCATCCAAGCCGCCCCATGCAAAGATCATACCGATGTCACAACCACGGCCTGGCAGGATGTAACCCTCGATCATCTCGATGGTGTCGTCATCGCGGGACTTCATGTCCTCCAGACACTGCTCGATGTAAGCAGGAGAAACGATGTTTGCGGAAGCCGCGCCCATAGCGTTCAAGAAGTCGGAGATCATAAGGTGATCACTCTCTGCCAGAGAGATCGGAACTGCGAAGCAGGTGGAAACCCAGGGATTTACCAAGCTGTAATAGGTATCCTGCTCCTCATCGCCCTTGGGGATCGGAACCAGACCGAACTCATCGTCCATGCCGCCAAGCTCCATGGGAGTGGTCATAGAACCGTTGTAGAACAAGCTGTTGCCTGCGATGAAGTTCTCCAGCAGCAGAGAGGAGGGCCACTGGGTCACGGAGAAGTAATCGTTGGCGGACAGATAGCTCTGATCGTCCTGTACCAGAGTCTGCATCTTCTCCATCACAGCCGCGGAACGCTGGGTATATGCGGTAAGAACGGGGTAGCCGTCTGCGGTGTCGGTGGAAGCCAGCTTAGAGCCGGAGCCGTAGAACAAGCTCCACATATCGTCCAGCTGTCCGCTCCAGCCAACCAGGTCGTGGTAGTCGATGGTGCCGTCGTCGTTGAGGTCTTCGCCGAACTCACGGGTCATCTCCAAAGCCACGTCGATGGTCCACTTACCTTCGCGAACCAGGTCGTAGATAGAGCCGCCGTACTTCTCGGTAAGGCCGTTTTCCTCGTACATGGACTTGTTGAAGGTAAGAGCCGCCGCTGCGGACTTGTTTATGGTACCGATATCACCGATGGTGAAATACAGCTGACCTGCAATGGTCACTTCTTCCTGGAAGACCTGATCCCACCAGGGAGCGTTCATCTGAATATCGGGCAGGTCGTAAAGGTTCAGCAGTGCGCCGTTCTTTGCCAGGTTTGCGCCGTCATACAGACAGGGAACAACTACCTGGTAGGTAGCCATGTACACCAGGTTATCCTGGATGATACGCTGAACCATCTTGCTGTTCTTTCTGTCGGGGTCGTGAACAAACTCCTCGGCAATGGTGATGCCAAGCTGCTCTTCAACCAATTCGTTACGATCTTTGTAAGCCTTGTTAACCACCTCAGCGATCCGCTCGTTGCTGGTGGTGGGGCCGGGGTTGTCGTAATCGTTGTACATCAACTCGGAATTGTAGGTCTCGTTTACGGAGCAGATCAAGAAGGTAATCGTCTGTCCGCCGTAGGTGTTGCCGGAAAGGGATGCAACGTAGTTGCCCTTCTCGTCGGTAAATTCCCCTGCCAAGCTCTCGGAAACAGTGCCGGAGGTGTTGTCTGCGGAGCTCTCGTTAACACTTTCGTCAGCGTTTTCGGAGCAAGCCGCCAGCAGACCGCCGCACAGCAGCAGTGCCATAGCAAGGCAAAGGATACGCAAGGAACGTTTCATATAAATGCCTCCTAAATGAAAATATTTTTACACAGAGGCATTTTACCACACTCCGTGGCGGTTTGCAAGGCATTTCCCAAAAAAAGTTTTTTCAAAAACGCAAAAAACGGTTGCTTAATTTCAAAAAGCATGGTATAATGTGTTCGTACCCCAAGGCGTGGTTCTTTGCATCATGGAAAGGAAGTAGTATCGTATGAAGTGTCCCGTTTGTAACCATCCGGACAGTAAGGTCGTGGATTCCCGTCCCACAGCAGACGGCGGGGTGATCCGCCGCAGAAGAGAGTGTGAGCATTGCGGCAAGCGCTTTACCACCTACGAGACGGTGGAGTCCCTCCCCCTCATTGTGGTGAAGAAGGATCGCACCCGAGAATCCTTTGACAGAAACAAGCTGCTGAAGAGCGTGATCCGCGCCTGCGACAAGCGTCAGGTCACCCTGGACCAGATGGATACCTTGGTCAGCGAGATCGAGTCTGCATTGCAGAACTCCCTGCAGAACGAGGTGAACTCCACCGTCATCGGCGAGATGGTGATGGACAAGCTGAAGGCTCTGGACGAGGTCGCCTACGTGCGCTTCGCCTCCGTTTACCGCCAGTTTAAGGACATCGGCGCCTTTATGGAGGAGCTGAACAAGCTTTTGGACGAGAAGAAGAGATAAGGAAAAACAAAACCGAGACGAAAAAAAGTCTCGGTTTTTTGTTTTCCCTCTTGACAAACGCACTCTAATGCGTTAGAATGTGCATAGGCTCTAACGCATTAGAGGAGGAACGTTATGGAAACACCCAAGATTTTTGAAAGTGAATACCGCTTCTGCCTGATCTTATGGGAGCATCAGCCTATCAAAAGCAGTGAGCTGGTGAACCTTTGCCGTGAGCAATTGGGATGGAAGCCCACCACCACCTATACGGTGATCAAGCGCCTGTCCCAGCGGGGGGTGCTGAAGAACGAGAACACTCTGGTCTCCGCGTTGGTCACCAAAGAGCAGGTGCAAGCCGCAGAGATCGACGAAATGGTGGAAAAGACCTTCGAAGGATCCCTGCCCGCCTTCATCGCCGCCTTTACCAAGCACAAAAAGCTTTCCGAAAAGGAGATCGATGAGGTGCAGGCCATGATCGACCGCTATCGGAAGGAGGACAGTCAATGACAGATCTGTTCCTGAAGATCTTCAACATGAGCATCTCCGCAAGCTACGTGATCCTTGCGGTGGTGCTGTTACGCCTGCTGTTGAAGAAGGCTCCCAAATGGATCTCGGTGGTGCTTTGGGGCTTGGTGGCGGTGCGGCTGGTGCTCCCCGCTTCCCTGCCCAACCCCTTCAGCCTGATCCCCGGCACGGAGACGGTGCCCCCTCAGATCATGACCGATCCCACCCCCTCCATCCAATCCGGGATCCCCGCGGTGAACAACACCTTGAACCCCTTCATCGAACAGGTCTTCACACCCGCTCCCGGGGCAAGCGTCAACCCCTTGCAGATCTGGATCCCTATTTTAACCCAAATCTGGATAGCAGGCGTGGCCGGGATGCTGCTCTACACCCTTTTCAGCTATTTCCGCATCAAGAGAAAGGTGCGCACCGCAGTGCTTCTGCGGGAAAACCTTTATCAAAGCGAAAACGCTGTCTCCCCCTTCGTGTTGGGGCTGGTCAAGCCCAAGATCTTCCTGCCCTTTAACGTTCGGGAGGGGGATCTCCCCCACGTGATCGCCCACGAGCAGGCACACATCAAGCGGAAGGATCACCTTTGGAAGCCCCTGGGATTCCTGCTTTTGACCCTCCATTGGTTCAATCCCTTGCTGTGGCTGGGATACGTTCTCCTTTGCCGCGATATCGAGCTTGCCTGTGACGAGAAGGTGGTCAAGACCTTGGGGCGGGATATGCGAGCGGAGTATTCTCAGGCTCTTTTGAATTGCAGCGTGAATCGGCGGATGATCGCCGCCTGCCCCCTTGCCTTTGGCGAGACCGGGGTGAAAAGCCGTGTGAAGTCGGTATTGCACTAC